>NZ_RWIL01000171.1:0-93476 GCF_009764635.1 Pseudomonas sp. PB103
TCGACCAGCAGCACGATGGCGTCGTCTTTGTTCAGGCGGTTGTAGGTTGGAGTGGTCATGGTCTGCGTCCCTTTTCGATGTTGGAAGTTGTTGTTGCGTTCAAGTTGGGTACAGATTACTGACGCATCGAAGGGGGATAAATCGGCTGAAAAGCGTTTCACCGTCAACTTAAAGGCGACAATTAACAGCAGACCACTAGTCAACCATACTCGGCACCTCCAGCCCGACCTTGACCCGGTCCAGCGCCACAATGGTCTTGAACCAGGTCACATTGGCGTTTTCGGCAAACAGCTTGCGTGCCAACAGCTGGTATTCCTGCATGCTGGCCACCGTCAACACGAGGACGAAATCCACTTCGCCAGTGACGTAGTAGCACTGCTGGACTTCGGGGACGGCAAAGTGCGCCTTCATGGCTTCCAGTGCTTCAAGGCTGGTGCGTTCGGCCATCACTTCGACAATGATGGTGATCGGCCGCCCTACCGCCGTCGGGTCGACGATGGCGACGTTGCCGGTGATCACGCCAGCCTCTTCCATCCGTTTGATACGGCGCTGAACAGCGGCGGTGCTGAGATTCACTTGCTCGGCCATCAACCGAAGCGGCGTGGTGTTGTCGCGCTGGACAAGATCGAGGATGGCCCGATCGAACTTGTCCAGCGAGGCGGCGGCTGCGAGGTTTTTGGCCATGATCGATCCGTGAGAAATTTTCTCGAAAACTAGCAGAAAACCGCGACCCTTTATCTAGCCGTGAGAAATATTATCGAGTTCGCCGCCTGCCTTCGCAGTGCGAACTCACACAGGATTTCATTGGCATGGTCGCTCTGTTTCATCTTTCTCCGGTTTTTCTGGTCACCGCCATGCTCGTCGTGCTGCGCCGCCCGCCCGTACACGCGGCGATTGCCGGCACCTTGCTGGTGGTGGTGCTGTGGCTCGCCGGCGTCGCCGATGCGTGGCACCTGACGAGCATGATCGCTGCGGCTGAGGACACTGCCGTGCTGTTTACCAGCACCGCTTTCGTGATCGTACCGGGGTTGGCGTTCGTGATTGTCATCGAGCGGCTGGGGGTCAATCTGGCGCTGAGCCGCTGGGTCAGTTCGCTGGGGCTGGGACGCGGCGATCAACTGGTGTTCATCGTCCTCGGACTGGCGCCGTTACTGGAAGCCATGACCGGCTTCGGCGTGTCGTTGATCGCCACGGTGCCCTTGCTGTTGAGCCTGTTCGAACGCCGGGTGGCGCTGCGCATTGCCCTGACCGGCATGGCCATCATGCCGTGGGGAACGCTGGGCCTGGCCTCGGTGATCGGCGCCTCGCTGGCGCACCTCGACGCGCGAGCGCTGGCGGCGGCGTCAGCGCTGACCAGTGCACCGGTGTTTCTCGTCCTCAGTGCGCTGGCGTTGTTCCTGGCCGGCGTGCGTGAGGCGCGGGAATGGCGCGCGCTGGGTCTGTTCTGGTTGTTGTTTGTCGGCGTGCTCTACGCGGCGAGTCGCTGGCTGGGGCCGGAAGTTGCCGGTGTAGCGGCGGGACTGGTTACCGCCAGCGCCGTTCTGGCCAGTGGCTTGTGGCGTCTGCATCGCCGCCACAACGACCACGGTTCAGTGCACTGGCCACGTCAGGCCTGGCCGTACCTGGCGCTGATTGTCAGCATTGTTGCTTTGAAAACCTTGTGGGCGCTCACCGCCTGGCAGGATCTGTGGATCGTTCACGGTACTCAAGTCACCTGGAAACCACTGGCCTCGCCGGGTGTTGCCTTGCTGTTGGTGCTGCTCGGGCTGGTCATTCATGGGCGAAATACACCGCGCTCAGCGAATCCCGATGTCAGCCTGCCGGCCGCACTGGCGGCGCGGGCGAAGCGACCGTTGCTGACGATATTTTTCTTTCTGGCGATGTCGCAGATGATGGTCAAGGCCGGATTTCTCGCCGGTCTGATGCAACTGCTCGCCGGCCTCTCACCGACGATGGCGACCTCACTGGTGAGCCTGCTGGGCGCCTTGTCCGGCTACATGACCGGATCAAATGTCGGCGGCAACGCGATCTTCATGCCGGCCATCGCGATGCTGCCCGAGGCCTCGCGCCTGTTGCTGGCGGCGGCGCAAAACAGCGCGGCAGGCCATGCCGCTTTGGGTTCGTTGTCGATCGTCATGCTGATACTGGGACTCGCCAAGACCCAGGCCACGGAAGAAGGCGAACTGGTCAGGTTTGGCTTCGCGCTGGTGTGCCTCAACACAGCGCTGGTGGCGTTGGCCGCAGGCTTTTCGAGTCTCTGGATACGCTAGGCCAGCACGTGCCCATCACTGTCTGGCGTACACCACCAGACGCAAATGCCGGTCAGCATCGATGGTCAACGTGGTGTGTTCGAACGGCTCGACGATGCCGTCAATCAGCAATTGGCGTACACCGTTGCACGGCGCTTGTACGTCATGCTGACGCCACCAGAGACTGAAATCCGGCGAGGCTTTTTGCAGCTCGTCGACCAGTGCCTGAATGTCGGCCTCCTGCGAGGCGCGCGCATAGTCGCGCTGGAAACTGGCGAGCATTTGCGGTGCCTGTTGGTCCCAACGGGCGAAGCGTTCGCGCAGGGTCGGATCGGTAAACAGCATCCACAGCAGATTGCGCCGCGCCGGGGCCTGCCGGTCGAAACCGAACAGATCCTCTGCCGCAGCGTTGAACGCCAGCACATCCCAGCGCAGGTTGAGCACGTATGCGGCGTGCGGCAGGTCGTGCATCAAGCGCAATACCAGCGGTGGCACCACGCACCAGGTCTTGCCCGGTTCTGCCGGCGGGCGGTCGTGCGCCAGCAAAAACAGATGCCGCCGCTCGGGGGCATCCAGTTTCAGCACCCGCGCCAGGTTATCCAGAAAGGCGGCCGACACGCCGATGTCGCGCCCCTGTTCCAGCCAGGTGTACCAGGTCAGTCCGACCCCGGCGAGCGCCGCGACTTCCTCACGGCGCAGCCCGGGTGTGCGCCGCCGCCCTCCACTGGGCAGGCCGACGTCGGCCGGTGACAGCCGTTCACGCCGCGCGCGCAAGAAGGCCGCCAGATCGTTGCGAGTTCGTTCCATGGTTCGCATCGTTTACCTCATTACTTTCAGTAACAGCATAAAGGGTTAAATTGTAAGTGCGTAAGAACGCTTTGAGAATGCGCGCTCACTGACTCGGATACTCAAGATGAGCGCACCTTTATCCTCTTCCGCCGTGCCCGTCCGCACGGCTGCCAGCGCTCCATGGCTGGGCCTTTGCGTCCTGTTGATCGCAGCTTTCGTGACGATCTTCGATCTGTTTGTGGTCAACGTCGCCATCCCCGACATGCAGTCAGGGCTGGGTGCAAGTTTCTCGCAAATCGGCTTTATCGTGGCCGGCTATGAATTGGCCTTTGGCGTATTGCTGATTACCGGCGGACGCCTGGGTGATCTGTACGGACGACGTCGTCTATTCGTGATCGGCATGGCTGGTTTCACCTTGGCGTCGGCATTATGCGGGATGGCGCCCGACGCCGGTTTTCTGATTGGCGCGCGGGTGCTGCAAGGCTTGGCGGCGGCGTTGTTGTTTCCGCAAGTCTATGCGTCGATTCGCGTGAGTTTCGAGGGCGACGACAGCCGTCGCGCCTTTGGCCTGCTCGGCATGACACTGGGCCTGGCCGCCATCGCCGGTCAGGTGCTCGGTGGGTGGCTGGTGCAGGCCGATCTGTTCGGGCTGGGCTGGCGCGCGGTGTTTTTGATCAACGTTCCCGTCGGCCTGTGCGCGATCGCAGCGGCGCGGCACATCCCGGAAACCCGCGCACCTCAGCGTCCGACGCTGGACTGGACGGGCGTGGCACTGGTCAGTGCCGGGCTGGCCTTGCTGCTGGTGCCCTTGATCGAGGGGCCGGGGCAAGGCTGGCCGGCCTGGAGCACGTTGTCATTGCTGGCGGCGCTGGCCCTGCTGCTGGGCTTCTATCGCCAACAGCAACGGCGACGTGTCACGTGTGAGATGCCCCTGGTGGACATGCGTTTGCTTGGCCAACCACGGTTTGCCTTGGGCACGTTATTGGTGCTGCTGGTCTACTCCACGTCCAGTTCGTTCTTCTTGTGTTTTGCCTTGTTGATGCAGACCGGGCTGGGGCTCGAGCCCTTCCTGGCCGGCAGCATTTTCGCACCTTGCAGCGTAGGTTTTGTGCTGGCGTCACTGACCGCGCCTCGGCTGGTGGCTCGCTGGGGAACACGCGCGATCTTCGCCGGGGCGCTGGTGTACAGCGCGTCGATCGGACTGCTGATCACGCAAGTCCAACTGGCCGGCGCAGACTTGCAGCCCACGCGCCTGATTCTCGTGCTGATCGTGGTCGGCGCGGGCCAGGGGCTGATCATGACGCCACTGCTCAACCTGGTACTGGGTTTCATCGATGAGGCCCGGGCGGGCATGGCGTCGGGAATTATTTCCACCGTCCAGCAAATCGGCGCGGCGCTGGGCGTCGCCGTGGTCGGCATGCTGTTCAGCGCGACGCTTGCCAACGGCGCTGAAACCTCGACGCAAGCCGGCCAGTACGCATCGGCCTTCGTCAACGCGATGATTTACAACCTTGGGGCGGCCGTGCTGGTCTGCGTGCTGTTGCTGCTGTTGGCGAAAACGCAACGGCCCTTGACCTGATCAAAAACGGTGCGCGGTTATGAGCTAATAACGCCTTCATTAAACGGTCGTCGAAACGTTGTACTAGGATAGGATCGTCTTCTGGAAACGTTTTTACCGGCCATGGAGCTTCACGCCGGTATTCCAGGGACGCGAGTACCCCATTGCAACTCATGGACGAACAATATGAACTCACACCTGTTCCCGCATATCGGCAAGGTCATCGCCAGCACTGGCAGCCGGCATTTTCCGCGCATGCTGCATGACCTGATCCTCACCCAACTGGCCGTCGATGCCACCCATATTCGGCAGATGCGTGTCGAGCCGGTGGGCCGTGCCACCCGCCGTAATGAACCCGAACCGTTGAAAGACGCCGCGTTGCTCGCCGAAACGCTGTTTTCCGAGCACAGCTCAGCGGTGGCCCATGACCTGCCGCCCGCTGATCCGTCGACGGCCACCGATGCCTCGCAACTGCATCTGACCCGGCGCAAGGACGGCTACCGCTACGTGATTTCGGTGTACCGCAACGGTCAGTCGCAACGTTTTTCCGCGCAGGAGCGCAGCCGCCTGCATGATATTTCGCCGCTGCTGCTGCCGATGGTGGAAAAACACATCAGTGCCCTGCAACCGGACGATGCTGACTGCGAACGCCCGGCCGAGGCCACCGAAGGCTCGGGCATCGAGACCCTGCGCCTGCGCTTCAATGAGCGTTTGCAGCAATTGGGGTTGAGCCTGTCGAACCGTGAAAGCGAAGTGTGCATCGGCCTGCTCACCGGGCGCACGGCACCGGAGCTGGCCGAACAGTTGCAGCTCAAGGTCAACACCGTGGAAAGCTACCTCAAGCGCGCCGCGATCAAGCTCGGCATCAGCGGGCGACATTCATTGATGCGCTGGATGTATTCGCCACTGGACACCTCAACCTCCACCGCCGCCTGATCTGTAGGAGCTGCCGCAGGCTGCGATCTTGATCGTTCCCACGCTCGGCGTGGGAATGCCTCTAGGGACGCTCTGCGTCCAGTGACGCGGAGCGTCCCGCGCTGCATTCCCACGCCGAGCGTAGGAACGATCAATGGTTTCATCAATCGCGTGCCAACGCTTCGATCGGGTCGAGGCGTGAGGCATTGCGGGCCGGGACGAAGCCGAAGACGATGCCGATCAGCGTCGAGCAGATCACCGCCGTGAGCACCGAGGTCAGCGAGAAGACCATCTCCCATTCCTTGATAAACAGCGAAAACAAATGCCCGATGGCATACGACAGCGAAATCCCGATTGCTCCGCCCAACAGACAGACCATCACCGCCTCCACCAGAAACTGCTGACGAATATCCGACTGCCGCGCGCCCACCGCCATGCGAATGCCGATCTCCCGCGTGCGCTCAGTCACCGAGACCAGCATGATGTTCATCACGCCAATCCCCCCCACCACCAGCGAAATCACCGCGATCAACGACAGCAGCAGCGCCAGCGAGCGGCTGGTTTTCTGCACCGTCTGCAACACACTGTCGAGGTTGTTGGTAAAGAAATCCTTGCTGCCATGACGTTGCAGCAACAGCTGCGTGACGTGCTCTTCCACCACTTTGCTCGGCTGACCTTCCTTCATGCGCACGCTGATGCTGTCCAGATAACGCTGGCCCAACACCCGTCCGGCTGCCGTTTCGTAAGGTACCCAGACGTTGAGGGTCTTGCCCGAGGCAAACAGGCTTTTATCCTGTGCGGCGACGCCGATCACCGTGCACGGCAGGTTACCGATCAGGATCACCTGGCCCAACGGATCGACATCCTGCCCGAACAAACGCTGACGGGTGTTGTGATCAATGACCACCACCTGTGCCTGGCGCCGCGCATCGCTTTCGCTGAACGCGATGCCCGCCGCCATCTTGATGCCGCGCACTTTGAAGTACTGATCGCTGACGCCGTTGACCTGCGCATCCAGATCGATATTGCGATAACGCAGCAACAGGCTGCGGCCGATCATCGGCGTGGCGCTGTCGACGTAATACAGCTGATTCAGCGCCGTGACATCCGCCGGGGTCAGGGTTTCGATGGCCGCCGCACGTTTGTCGCCGTAACTGCTGCCGGGATAGACATCGATGGTGTTGCTGCCGATGGCCGCGATGTCCTTGAGCACGTAGTTCTTGGCGCCCTCGCCGACCGCCGAAATCGACACCACCGAGGTGATGCCGATGACGATCCCGAGCATGGTCAGCAAGGTGCGCATGCGGTGCGAGATCAATGCGACCCAGGCCATGCTGAACGCTTCCTTGAACAGGCCGAGGCTGGCCACCAGACGCCGCGAAGCGGTGGCTCTCGGCGCCACTGGCTCATCGCTGAGCAGGTGCGTGGTGTCGCGTTCGTTGGCGCGGTCGCTGAGGATTTCACCGTCGCTGACTTCGATGATGCGTTCGGCGTTGGCCGCGACTTTCGGGTCGTGGGTCACCAGAATCACCGTGTGCCCGGCGGCGTGCAGCTCCAGCAGAATGCGCATCACCTCTTTGCCGCTGGCCGTGTCGAGCGCGCCGGTCGGTTCATCGGCGAGGATCACTTCGCCGCCGTTCATCAACGCCCGGGCGATACTCACCCGCTGCTGTTGGCCGCCAGACAACTGGCTCGGCCGATGCGTCAGGTGACCTTCGAGGCCCAGTCGCGCCAACAGCTCTCTGGCGCGGGCATGGCGTTGCAGCTGGGGGGTACCGGCATAAATCGCCGGCATCTCGACGTTGTGCATCGCACTCAGATGCGGCAGCAAATGGTAGCGCTGGAAGATGAAGCCGAAGTAGTCGCGGCGCAGTTCGGCCAGCGCCTGATTGTCCAGATCACGGGTTTCCTGGCCGTTGATTTTGTAGCTGCCGGCGGTGGCGTAATCGAGGCAACCGAGGATGTTCATCAGCGTTGATTTACCGGAACCCGAGGCGCCGATGATCGCGACCATTTCCCCGGCATGGATCGTCAGGTTGATGTTTTTCAACGCAAGAAATTCGCGATCGCCAGCGGTGAAACTGCGGGTGATGCCGGTCAGCTGTAACAGTGGCTCGGTCATGCTCAGGCCCCCGCCACATTGGTCAGCGGATCACCGATGACCACGCGATCACCTTCAGCCAGACCATCATTGATCTGCACTTTGACGTTGTTGTTGATCCCGGTCTGCACATTGCGCGACTGCGCGTGGCCCTTGGCGTCGAGCACGCGCACCGGAAAGCTGCCGTCGGCATTGCGCGGGCCGAGCGCCGCCACCGGTACGGTCAGCACAGCCTTGGCGGTGTCGAGCACAATGCGCACCTGCGCGGTCATCGAAATGCGCAGGCGATGGTCGGGGTTGGGCACTTCAAACAAAGCGTTGTAGAACACCGCGCTGCTTTGCTTCGGCGTGCCGGCGGGCGGGGTTTCGAGAAAGTTCTGCGGCGCCGGATCGGTGCCGCGCAGTTTCGCGTAGTAGCGTTTGTCCTCGCCAAGAATGGTGAAATACACCTCTTGCCCGGGCGCAATGTGAATCACATCGGCCTCGGACACTTGTGCCTTGACCGTCATGGTGTCCAGGTCTGCCAGTTTCAACAGGACCGGCGCCAGTTGGCTGGCGATCACCGTCTGGCCTTCCTGAGTGACCACGCCGACCACGTCGCCATCGATCGGCGCGACAATCCGCGTGTACGCCAGGTTGACCTTGGCAGTGTCAATCTGGATGTGCGCACTTTTGATTTGCGCATCCAGCGACATCAGATTGGCCTGCTGCACCTGATAATTGGATTCCGCAGTTTCGAAATCCTGGCGCGAGATCGACGCATCCTCCTGCAAGTTCTGATAGCGCTCGTAAATCGCCTTGGTCTGTTTCAGTTGGGCCTGCGTGGCGCGCTTTTGCGCTTGCAGGTTTTCCTCATCGACCTGAGCCTGGCGCAAGGTGTTCTGCAGCACCAGCGGATCGATTTCCGCCAGCCACTGGCCTTTTTTCACCTTGTCGCCGACCTTGACCTTCAGCGATTTCAACTGGCCGGAGACCTGCGCACCAACATCAACCTGCTTGATCCCTTCGAGCACGCCGGTGGCCAGCACCGCGTTCTCGATGTCATCGCGTTCGACCGTCGCGGTCAGATACTGCGGCGCCTCCGCCGGTGCCTGCACCGTGTAGAACACCAACCCCGCCGCCACCGCCAAGGCCAAACCCATACCGACTTTGCGCCACTTCGACTTTTCCATAAATGCCCACAAGTCCGTTCAGGATCGAGCCCGGCGCAACGCCGGGCTCTGCTAGATAAACAACAATCAGGACAATATTTCGCCCGCCGGCACTTTCCGGCCGTCATGCCACCACGCCGCGAAACTGAAGACGTTGGGCGCCTTGAGAATCGTGAAATGGTTGCCCGGCCCGTACCAGACCGCCAGGTCCGCGACCTGCCGTTGCCAGCCTTCGACCATCGCCGCTTGCTCGCGCTGATTGCCCCACGCATCCAGCGTCGGGTCATCGACCAGCGCCAGCCGCACGGGGCCGGTGTAGGCCAGTTGCGGTTGATAGACCGTGCGCAGTGCCGTGGCAAAAGTGCGGACCGGGCCGTGCATCGCCTGCTCCGATGAGCGCGCCGACAACACGCCGGCGCGGACCATGCCTTGGTGCAACAGGCGCATTTGCACAGTCTCGTCAGCCTCGGCAAAGGCTTGCGGATCGATGCCCAAAGACTTGCCGCTGGACAGCTGCAAGGTCTCGATCAACCGCTCCAGCGCGGCGGTCGTCGTATACGGTTTGCCCGCCGTGCCGTTACCACCGGGGGCTTCGCTGTCGATCAGGGTCAAGGACGCCACTTCACGCCCGGCAGCCTGCAATTGCACGGCCATGGCATGCACGACCCAGCCGCCGAACGAATGGCCGATCAGGTGCACCGGGCCTTGCGGATACAGCTGTTCGACGGCTTGCAGATAACACTTCGCCGCCGCTTCGACCTGACTGTGCGGTACGCCGCTGCCATCGAGCCCGCGCGGTTGCAGACCAAAAATCGGCCATTCCGGGCCAAGTGCTTCGGTCAGGTGAATAAACCCGGTGACGCTGTCGCCCGCCCCCGGCACGCAAAAGATCGGCGCATGCCCGACGTGGCCGCTCTGGATGGTCAACAACGGCTGGTAGGCCTGTGGCTGCGGGACCTGCGCCGTGGCCATGGCCAGACTCAAGGCCTGGCCGAGCGCCTGGATATCCGGGGTTTTCATCATGCTGCGGTGGTCACCCGGCACATCGATGCAACGCAGCAATCCAGTGGCGACCTTGGTCTGCCAACCACGGGTCGGACTCGGCTGTGCCTGCCCCGGCATCAGTGCCTGAGCGCGGAACAAATGCACCGGCTGACTGGCCGGGCTGACCCGGTAGTGCGCCAGCGCCAGGCCATGAGCGGCCTCGCGATCAAAGTAACTCCAGGCGTCCGCTGCGCTCAGTGCAGCCAATTCCGGGTCAGGTAATTGCTGTTCGCAGCAGCGCAGGAACAGTTCGTCGAAGCCGATGAGTTCGACTTCAGCCTCAAGCCTTTCGACATCAGCCAACGCCTGCAGCCCTTGTTCACCAAGCATTTGCGAACGCGCCCGACAATGTTCGAGCAATTGACGCTTGTCGCGATGCTCGCCGCTCCAGCGGGTTTTATCCTGACTGGCCGGGTGCGGTGCATAAGTATCGAGCAGGCCGACAAACGCCACGGCCTCATCGAGACCGAGCAATTGCTGCGCGACTTCATAGGCCAGCAAGCCACCAAACGACCACCCGGCCAGACGGTAAGGGCCGTGCGGCTGCACCGAACGGATGATCCCGACCATCCGCGCAGCCATGCATTCAAGGGTGCGCAGTTGCGGTTGCCCCAGAGGCACACCCGGCAAACCGTAAATCGGAAACTGACCGTCGATGTGCGAGCCCAATGCCGGGAAATACACATCCCGGCCGCTGAATTCATGGATCAGGAACAGCGCATGACCGCCCTCGCCCGGCCGCACCACGACCAGCCCTTCCGGCTGTTCAGGTATACCGCTGCGCTGACTGATCAGCGCTGCCAGTGATTCGATACTCGGCCGCTGGAACAGCTCCGCCAGCGTCACCTGTTGCCCCGCCCGCTGCAGCAAATTGACCAGACGAATCGCCAGCAATGAATGCCCGCCCAATTCGAAGAAGTTGTCGTGGCGTCCGACCTGCTCGACATTCAGCACCTCACTCCAGACCCGCGCCAGTAAGGTTTCGACCTCGCCTTGAGGCGCTTCGTAGTGCCGGCTGAGCACGGCGTCGAAGCCCGGTGCCGGCAGCGCCTGGCGGTCGATCTTGCCGTTGGGACTCAACGGCAAGACGTCGAGCGCAACAAACGCGCCCGGTACCATGTATTCGGGCAACTGCTCGAGGACGAACGCCCGCAGCGTGTCGATCGCCGGCACAGCACTGCGATCAACCGCAGTGAAATAGGCGACCAGACGCTCGTCGCGCATCAGCACCACCACCTCGCGCACATCCGGGTGCTGGATCAATCGCGCTTCGATTTCACCGAGTTCCAGGCGCAAGCCGTGCAGCTTGACCTGGAAGTCGTTACGCCCGAGGAATTCGAGGTTACCGTCCGCGCGGTAACGCACCAGATCGCCGGTGCGGTACAAGCGATCACCAGCCACGAACGGGCTGTCGATAAAGCGCTCGGCCTGCATCTGCGGCAGTCCCCTGTAACCGCGCGCCACGCCGACACCGCCGATGTGCAACTGGCCAATAACGCCGAGCGGCACAGCCTGGTCGTGCGCATCGAGCACATACAGCCGGGTGTTACAGATAGCCTTGCCGATTGGCAATTCAGATAACGGCACCGGCATGTGCGGTTCCAGCGTCCACGCCGTGCTGTCGACCGTGGCTTCGGTCGGGCCATACACGTTATGCAGGCGCACCCACGGCAGGTGCTGGCGCACAGCAGCGGCCAGCGCCGCCGTGAGTTCACCGCCGCCACAGAACACATCGGTGAGGCTGGTGCACTCACTGACCTCCTGCAGCTCAAGAAACTGCTGCAACAACGCCGGCACAAACTTGACCACCGTAATGCGTTGCTGACGAATGACTTGCGCCAGATACGCCGGTTCCCGGTGACCGCCCGGCCGTGCCAATACCAGACGCACACCCGCCGTCAGCGGCCAGAAGAACTCCCACACCGACCCGTCGAAACTGAAGGGCGCTTTCTGCAACAGCGCGCCGTCAGTGGTCGGCGGGCAGATCTGCGACCCCCAATGCACCAGATTGCACAGGCCACGATGCTCGAGCATCACGCCTTTCGGCGTACCGGTCGAACCCGAGGTGTAGATCATGTAGGCCAGATTCGAAGCACTCAGGCCGGGCACCTGCGGATTGCTGTCTGACTGGTCGTGCCAGCTGCATTGATCAAAGTCGATCAGCAGCGCATCGGTCGCGGCGAACAGCGCCCGGGTCGTCGTGTGTACCAACACCGCCGTCGGCGCGCAGTCCCTGAGCATGTAGTCGAGGCGCTCCGCCGGATAAGCCGGATCCAGCGGCACATAAGCGCCACCGGCCTTGAGAATGCCGAGCAGCCCCACCACCAGATCGAGTCCACGCTCGACGCACAGCGCCACCCGCGCATCCGGCCCCACACCCTGCTCGCGCAGATGATGCGCAAGACGGTTGGCGCGGGCATTCAGTTCGCGATACGTCAGGCTGTGTTCGCCGATCTGCACGGCAATGGCATCCGGCTTACGCTGCACCTGCGCTTCGAACAGGCTCTGAATCGGCTGCTCGACCGGGCAATCAAGCGCCGTCGCATTGAATTCGCCGAGCAGGCGTTGCTGCTCATCCGCCGCAAGCAGCTCGACTTGCGCCAACACAGCCTGGTCATCGCTGACCAGCGCCGCCAGCAAGCGCTGGAAGTAACCGACAAAACGCCGCACCGTCGACTCATCGAACAACGCCGTGGCGTAGCGCAGCGCGCCGCGAACGCCTTGCGGAGTTTCACCCAGACTCAACGACAGGTCGAACTTCACAAAGTGATTGTCCCCGGCGACGCCTTCCAGCGTCAGGCCGCCCAGTGCCAAAGCGGGCGCAACGCTGCTGTCCCAGCTCAGCAGCGTCTGGAACAACGGTGTGTGGGCAAGGCTGCGCAGCGGCCGGGTGATTTCCACCACGTGTTCGAACGGCAGATCCTGATGCGCCTGCGCCGCCAGCGTCTGCGCCTTGACCCGCGTCAGCAGCGCTGCCCCCGTCAGATCGCCTGAGGTATCGATACGCAACGCCAGGGTGTTGACGAACATGCCGATCAGCCCCTCGATCTCGGCGCGGGTACGGTTGGCCACCGGCGAGCCGACCACCACATCGGACTGTCCGGACAAGCGAGCCAGCAACATCGCCCAGGCACTCATGATGACCATGTACGGCGTCACGGCGTGGCGCTGACACAGCGCCTTGAGACCGGCGCTGGTCTGCTCGTCCAGCACGATTTCGACACTGCCGCCGTGGTGATCCTGTTGTGCCGGACGCGGACGGTCAGTCGGCAGGCTCAGCAACGCCGGCGCTCCGGCCAGCGTCTGCTGCCAGTAATCGCTTTGACGCTGCAGCACCTCACCGTTCAGCCAGCGCCGTTGCCACACCGCATAGTCGGCGTATTGCAGGGTCAGCGGCGGCAGCGGATCCTCCTCGCCATGGCTGAACGCCTGATACAGCGCCATCAATTCGCGGGTCAGCACGCCCATCGACCAGCCGTCGGAGATGATGTGATGCATGGTCAGCAACAGCACATGGTGATCATCGGCCAGCCGCACCAGACGTCCACGAATCAATGGGTCGTCCTGCAAATTGAAGGGCCCGCGTGCTTCCGTATCGAGCAACGTACGCAAGGCCTCGGCGGTCTGCGGGTGTTGGCGCCAATCTTGCTCGATCAGCGGCAGGCCACTGTCGACCGGAGCAATCAGCACCTGTGCCTCGTCGTTGAATTGCGCGAAACGGCTGCGCAGGGATTCGTGGCGCGCAACGATTCGCGCCAATGCCCGTTGCAGGGCCACGGCGTCGAGTCGACCACGCAGGTGCAAGCCCAAAGGAATGTTGTAGGCGGTGTTGCCGCCGTCCATCTGCGCGAGGAACCACAAGCGTTGCTGGGCGAACGACAGCGGCAGCGCCTGATCTCGCGGTGCCGGCAGAATCTCGGGCAAGGTGCTGCGTTCGGCCTGACCCAGGACCTGGGCAACCGCCGCCAGTTCCGGGTTGGCAAACAGATCGGCCAGCGCCAGCTCCACGCCCAACTGCTGACGCACCTGGGACAGCATGCGCATCGCCAGCAACGAGTGGCCGCCGAGTTCGAAGAAGTTGTCATGACGGCCGACCTGTTCGACCTGTAACACCTCGGCCCAGACCTGTGCGAGGCTGATTTCCAGTGCATTGGAAGGTGCCTCGTAAACCCGACTGAGCAGTGCCTCCTGTGTCGGTGCCGGCAGTGCCTTGCGGTCGACCTTGCCGTTATTGTTCAGCGGCAATACCTCGAGTTGCACCCACGCCGTCGGCACCATGTATTCCGGCAGTCGTGCGTGCAATTGCGCGTGCAGTTCGGCGCTGTCCAAGACGCCATCGTGCGCCGTGTAGTAAGCCACCAGACGCGTGGCGTCCTGACCGTCGCGGCGCGCCAGCACTACCGCTTCCTTGATCCCCGGGCAGTTCAGCAGGCGGTTTTCGATTTCCCCCAGTTCGATGCGGAAGCCACGGATCTTCACCTGATCGTCGTTGCGGCCGATGCAGTCGAGTTGCCCCGGCGCCAGCCAGCGCGCGAGGTCGCCGGTGCGGTAGAGCAGCGCACCCGGTGTTTCGCTGAACGGATCGCAGAGGAATTTCTCGGCGGTCAGATCCGGTCGATTCAGGTAACCCAGCGCCACGCCCTGCCCGCCGATGTACAGCTCGCCGGTCACGCCCATCGGCACCGGTTGCTGATACGCGTCGAGCACGTACACCTGCGTGTTGCCGATGGGGCCGCCAATCGGCACGCTCTCGGCATTTTCAGCCACCGCCTTCACTTCGAACGTCGTTGCGTAGGTGGTGGTTTCGGTCGGGCCGTAGCAATGCACGATGCGCAATGCCGGGGCCTCGGCCAGCAGGCGCCGGAACGCCGCCGGATCGCCACGCTCACCGCCGCACAACAGAATCCGCAGGCCCTTGAGCGCCTGCGGAATCAGTTGCACGTACTGGTTGAACAGCGCGGTGGTGACAAACAGGATCGTCGCACCGCTGGCACTCAGTTCACGGCCGAAGGCATTCGGATCAAGCAGGGTTTGATGGTCGATGATCACCACGCGACCGCCGTTGAGCAGTGGCCCCCAGATGTCCATGGTGCTCGCATCGAACGCCGGGTTCGAGGCGAACACCACACGATCCTGCGCAGTGAAATCGGCGTAACCGTTGTTGAGCACCAACCGACCGATGCCCCGATGCGGCACCATCACCCCTTTCGGCGTGCCGGTGGAACCGGAGGTGTACATGATGTACGCCAGCGCTTCGGAGGACTGCACAAGATTCGGATTGTGCGTCGGCTGGCCGTTGAGGGTCAGCGTGTCGAGATCGATGCGCGGCGCAGCGTAGGCAATGATTTCACTGCTCAAGGTCAGCAGCGCCACTGCCTGACAGTCCTCGACCATGAACGCCTGGCGTTCGCTCGGCGCATTGATGTCCAGCGGCACGTACGCCGCCGCACACTTGGCAATGGCCAGTTGCGCGACCAGCAGCTCCAGCGAGCGCGGCAGCAGGATCGCCACGTGGTCGCCCGGTTGCACGCCGTGAGCGATCAGGTGATGGGCCAGTCGGTTAGCCCGGGCATTCAGCTCAAAGTAGCTCAGCGAATGCGCACCATGCACCGCCGCTACAGCCTTGGGATGCGCCGCAGCCTGCTGCTGGAAAACCCCGTGCACGGTCAGTGTTTGCGGGTAATCGCGCGCCGTGGCGTTGAAGTCGTACAGCAAGCGCTTGCGCTCATCCGCTGCCAGCCACGGCACCTGTTCCAACACCGTTTGATCACTGCTGATCATCGCTTCAAGCAAGCGCTGCAAGTACCCGATGTACCGCTCGACCGTCGACGCATCGAACAGCGCCGTGGCGTAGTTCAGCGAGCCGCGAATCACCCCGTTGACCTCGCCCAGTGTCAGCGTCAAATCAAACTTGGCGACATCGCCCGGTCCGGCGACGCCCTCCAGCGTCAGCTCGCCGAGCGCCAGTTGCGGGCCGACGCTGCTGTCCCAGTTCAGCGTGGTCTGGAACAGCGGGCTGTGCGCCAGACTGCGCAGCGGTCGGGCGATTTCCACCACTTGTTCGAACGGCAGATCCTGATGCGCCTGGGCCTCCAGTGTCCGCGCCTTGACCTGCGCCAACAGCGCTTCGACACTCACCGCGCCCGAGGTGTCGATGCGCAAGGCCAGCGTGTTGACGAACATGCCGATCAAGCCTTCGAGTTCCGCGCGGCTGCGGTTGGCCACCGGCGCACCGATCAGCACATCGGTTTGCCCGGACAGGCGACTCATCAGCGATGCCCAGGCGCTCATCACGGTCATGAACAGGGTCACGCCGTGACGTTGGCTCAAGGCCTTGAGCCCTGCACTCAGGCGCGGGTCCAGCAGCACTTCGAGGTTGGCGCCGGTGTAATCCTGTTGCGCCGGTCGCGGGCGATCGGTGGGTAGCGTCAACAAGGCCGGCGCGCCATCGAGGGTCTGCTGCCAGTAATGGCTTTGCCGTTGCAAAACTTCACCGCTGAGCCAACCCCGTTGCCACACAGCGTAGTCGCCGTATTGCAGGGTCAAGGCTGGCAGCGGATCAGGCTGACACTGGCTGAACGCTTGATACAACGCCATCAACTCAGCGGTCAGTACGCCCATCGACCAGCCGTCGGCGACGATGTGATGCACGGTCAACAGCAGCACATGATGCTCGTCGGCCAGGCGCACCAACCGTCCGCGAATCAACGAATCGTCCTGCAGATCAAAGGCTGTCGAGGCTTCTTGCGCCATCAATGCCTGCAAGGTGAGTTCGGCTTGCAAGTCTTGACGCAGGTCTTCCACGCGCAAGAGCAAACCGCTGTCGACCGGGGCAATCGACACCTGCGCAGTGTCGTCGATGCGGACAAAACGGCTGCGCAGGGTTTCGTGACGAGCCACGATCCGTGCCAGCGCCCTTTGCAGGGCATCGACGTCGAGGTGCCCGCGCAGGCGCAACCCGACCGGAATGTTGTACGCCGAGTTGCCGCCGGCCATCTGCGCCAGGAACCACAGGCGTTGTTGGGCGAAGGACATCGGCAGGGGTTGATCACGCGATACCGGCACCATTTGCGCAAACGTGCTGCGCCCGGCGCGATTCAATACTGCGGCGACTGCGCTCAATTGCCCGTCGGCAAACAGATCACTCAACGCCAGTTCGACGCCGAGGCGCTGACGGACCCACGAGACCATGCGCATCGCCAGCAGCGAATGGCCGCCGAGTTCGAAGAAGTGATCGTCACGACCAACCCGCTCGACTTGCAGCACTTCGGCCCAGATCTGCGCCAGTGCGGTTTCCAGCTCGCCTTGCGGCGCCACGTATTCGCGGGTCGGCAACGCGGCCAGATCCGGTTTCGGCAAGGCCCTGCGGTCGACCTTGCCATTGGCGGTCAACGGCAAAGCCTCAAGCCGGACAAACGCCGCCGGCACCATGTAGTCCGGCAACTGCGCCAGCAGATGCTCGCGCAACTCGCTCGCTGCGAGTGGACCGGCCCCCGCCTGTTCGGTGAAATACGCCACCAGTCGCGGCTGGCCGGGTTGATCCTCGCGGGCCAGCAGCACCGCTTCGTTGATCCCGGGGAGCTGATTGAGACGGGTCTCGATTTCGCCCAATTCAATGCGCATGCCACGGATTTTCACCTGGTCGTCGTTACGTCCCAAGTAGTCGAGCGAGCCGTCTTCGCGCCAGCGGGCAAGGTCACCGGTGCGGTACATGCGCGCATTCGGCGTGCGGCTGAACGGGTCGTGCAGGAAACGTTCGGCGGTCAGATCAGCACGGTTCAGATAACCCCGAGCGACTCCGCCGCCACCGACGTACAACTCGCCCATCACGCCCATTGGCACCGGGCGTTGCTGCTCGTCGAGCAAATAAACCGCTGCGTTCGCCACCGGTTTGCCGATGTGCAACGCCGCGCCCACTTCGACATGCCCGGAAGTGGCGACCACGGTGGCTTCAGTCGGGCCGTAGTTGTTGATCACAGCGAAGCGCTGCTGACGGCTGAACTGACGCAAGCGATCGCCACCGATCAGCAAGGTGCGTAAGGTCGGATGATCAAGGTTCTGGCTGAACGCGTATTCGGCGACCGGTGTCGGCAAAAAGCTCACGTCCAGCGGTTGCGCGCGCCACCAGTCGAGCAGTCCATCGATGTCTTCAGCGCCGTCATGGGTCGGTGCCAGGTGCAAAGTCGCGCCCGCGCACAGGGCCGGCCAGACTTCCCACGCCATCGCATCGAAACCAAAGCCAGCAAGACTTGAGGTGTGGTTGCCGGCGCGTAAATCGAACGTTTCACAATGCCAGTCGACCAGGTTGGACAGTGTCTGATGCTCGACCATGACCCCTTTGGGCAGGCCGGTGGAACCCGAGGTGTAGATCACATACGCCAGGTGCTTGACCGTCAAATCTGCTACCGAAGGGTTGTGCTGCGCCTGCGCCGGCCATGCGCACAGGTCGACATCAATCACTGGCACGCTCAGCAGCGGCAATTTCTCGTGCAGATCGCTTTGAGTGAGCACTGCGACTGGCGCGCTGTCGCTCAATAAATAACTGATCCGCTCGGCGGGATGCGCCGGATCGATCGGCACATAGCCGGCGCCGGCCTTGAGAATAGCGACCAGCCCGACCAGTGTGTCCAGACCCCGACGGGCGACGATGGCCACGCGGTCGTCGGCTTTCACCCCGTTGGCAATCAAGTGATGCGCCAACGCATTGGCTTGGCGATTGAGTTGCAAGTACGTCAGTGGCTGCCCGGCCAACACCGCTGCCACAGCCTGCGGACGCTCGGCGACCTGCGATTCGAAGCGCTGGGCAATCGTCAGCCCACGCGGGTAGTCGGCTTCGGTCGCATTGAAATCCATCAGCAACTGTTCACGTTCTGCTGCCGGCAAGATCGACAACCGATCGAAGCCCACGTGCGGCGTGTGCTCCAGCGCATCAAGCAGTACGCTTAACGCTCCCTGCATGTACCCGCAGATGCGCTGCGGATCAATGCCGGCCCCGGCCAATACCTTCAGGCGGAAGTCTTCGCCGAGATCGTCAACGCTGAGGGTCAGGCGATAGTTGCTGTGCTCTTCGGCATCGAGCAATTGCATGCCGTGCCACGCCGCTTGCACCTCGGCAGATATCGGCCCGACCGGGGCGCTATGACGATAATTGAGCAATGTGCTGAACAGCGGCGTGCCCGCCGGCATGGCGCTGCACTGTTGCACCTGCGCCAGTTGCGCATGTTCATGGGCGAGCAACTGACTCAGGCGTTCGTGGGTCGCCAGTGCGGCGCCTTTGACGCTATGAGTGTTCAGCTCGATGCACAGCGGCAAGGTATTGATGAACACGCCGAGCGCGCGCTCCGAGCCTTCACCGCCCTGCAATCGACCGAGCAACACCGTGCCAAACACCACGGCATCGCGCCCGGACAATTGCCCCAGCACCTGCGCCCAGGCGAGGTGCATCAGGCTGGCCGCGCTGACACCCAGGCGTCGCGCCTGTTGCCGCACGCTGTGGCTCAGTGAATATGGCAACGCCAACTGCGCCTCTTGCGCTGGCGCGTCGTCGACCCGTTGCTGACCATACGGCAAAGTCGGTTCATCAACAGCGCCGAGCATCTCGCTGAAAAAGCTTTGGTGCTCTTGTTCGCTCAGCCCGGAGCGGGTGTGCGCCACGTAATTGCGGTACGGCACCGGCTCGCTCAATTGCTCGGCATTGCCCAGCAGAAACGCCTGCATCTCGTGCTGCAACACTTCGAGCGCGACGTGATCCATCACCAGGTGATGGAACAGCAGCAATGCCACCACACGTTGACGGGCTGCATCGCGGCTGTAGACCACGCGCATCAGCGGTGCTTCGGCAACCGGCATTCTGTAGTTATCGACGGTAAATCGCGCATGCAGCTGACTCAGTGCATCGCCCGCTTCGGCGTCCAGTTGCAATGCCTCGCAGCTCAGCGAAGCCTGACGCCAGACCACTTGCACCGGCTCATCCAGCCCTTCCCAGAACAGCGAAGTACGCAGAATGTCGTGGCGCTCGATCACCCGTTGCAGGGCGTTGGTGAAGGTCTGCAAACGCTGTTCATCGGCGAAGGCAAACTGCGCCTGCAACACGTACGGATCGCCCTGCGCGGCCGACAGATGATGGAACAGGATGCCGGTCTGCAACGGCGCCAGCGGGTAGATGTCCTGCACATTGCGCGCGCCGCCGGGGACACTCGCGACGATGCGGTCGATCGTCGCTTGATCCAGCGCCACCAGCGGCAGCAGGTCGGGCGTGATGTGCGTGCAATCGGCCGGAATCAGGTTTGCCGGCACCGCCGCTTCAGGCGCCCCACCCACTGCCGCCGCCAGTGCGGCCAGCGTCGGTTGGCCGAACAGCACGCGGATATCCGCCGACAGCCCGGCGCGGCGCATGCGCGCAACCAGATTGACCGCCAGCAACGAATGGCCGCCCAGTTCGAAGAAATGATCAAAGCGCCCTACCCGCTCGACCTTGAGCAACTCGGCCCAGATCCCGGCAATCACGGTCTCGACTTCACCGACCGGGGCTTCGTACGCGCGGGTTTGCAGCGCCGATGGGTCAGGGGCCGGCAAGGCCTGGCGATCCAGTTTGCCGTTGGGGCTCAGTGGCAAGGCCGGTATATGCACAAACACCGCAGGCACCATGTAATCCGGCAAATGCTTGAGCAGTTGGCTGCGCAACTGTTCGATGTCCAGCGGCTCGCCGCTGTAATACGCGACCAGACGCTGATCGCCCGGCACATCTTCACGGGCCAGCACCGCCGCTTCGCGCACGCCGTCGATGTGCGCCAGATGCGCCTGGATCTCGCCCAGTTCGATGCGCAAACCACGGATCTTGACCTGATCGTCATTGCGCCCCAGGTACTCGATGTTGCCATCGGCCCGATACCGTGCGACGTCGCCGGTGCGGTACAAACGCGCGCCTGGCTGATCGCTGAACGGATCGTCGAAGAAGCGTTCGGCCGTCAGCTCAGGTCGATTCAGATAGCCCCGCGCCACCTGCACACCGCCCAGATACATCTCGCCGACCACACCGAATGGCACCGGTTGCTGATGAGCGTCGAGGACATACACGCGGGTGTTGCACAGCGGTTTGCCAATCGGCGGCGTGCTTTCCAGAACCGGCGAATCAGGCTCCAGCGTCCACACCGTGCTGTCGACAGTGGCTTCGGTCGGGCCATAAACGTTGTGCAGGCGCACCTGCGGCAGACGTTCACGCACGCTGCGCACCAACGCGGCAGTCAGCTCACCGCCACCACAGAACACATCGCTAAGGCTGCGGCACTCAACGACTTCTTCCACTTCAAGGAATTGCTGCAACAGCGCCGGTACGAACTGGATGACATTGACCTGTTGCTGACGAATCAGCTGCACCAGCGCCGCGGGATCACGGTGATCGTCCGGGCCGGCGAGAACCAGGCGCATGCCGCAGGTCAGCGGCCAGAACAGCTCCCACACCGAGGCGTCGAAGCTGAACGGGGTTTTCTGCAATAGTGCCGCGCCGGTCGTCAACGGACACAGGCTGGCGCTCCAGTGCAGCAAATTAGCCAGGTTGCGGTGCTCGACCATCACGCCTTTCGGCGTGCCGGTGGAGCCGGAGGTATAAATCACATAAGCCAGGTTCGCGGCACTCAGGTCCGGCACCTGCGGATTGCTCGACGCAAGGTCTTGCCAGGAGCAATGGTCGAAATCGACCAGTCCGCCGGCCCACCCACCGATCAGCGCGCGCGTCGGCGCATGTACCAGCACCGCTACGGGCGCGCTGTCCTCGAGCATGTAAGCCAGACGTTCGGCAGGATAACCCGGGTCCAGCGGCACATAAGCACCGCCAGCCTTGAGAATCGCCAGCAGACCGACCAGCAACTGCGGCCCGCGCTCGACGCAGATCGCCACCCGCGAATCGCGATCGACACCGCACCGGCGCAAGTGATGAGCGAGTCGGTTGGCGCGCCGGTTCAACTCGGCGTAACTCAAATGCAGCTCACCGGCCACCACGGCATCAGCCTCGGGCGTGCGCAACACCTGCGCCTCGAAACGACCGTGAACGGTCTGCTCAAGATCGTGTTTGACGGTGGTGTCGTTCAGATCAACCAGCAGATGCTGACGCTCGTCGTCAGCCAACAACGCGACCTGATCCAGTACCGCTTGATCGTTGCTGACCATCGCCTGCAACAGTCGCTGGAAGTAGCCGACATAACGCTCAATGGTCGATTCGTCGAACAGAGCAATCGCGTACTCCAGCACACCACGAATCCCGCCCGGCGCGTCTGCCAGCGTCAGCGACAGATCGAATTTGGCGAAGTGGCTCGGTTCGGCGACGCTTTCCAGGGTCAGATCGCCGAGACTCAGACTGGCGCCATGGCCGCTGTCCCAACTGAACATCACCTGAAACAACGGACTGTGCGCCATGCTGCGCGCAGGCTTGGTGATTTCCACCACTTGTTCGAACGGCAGGTCCTGATGCGCCTGCGCTTGCAGTGTCCGCGCCTTTACCTGCGCCAGCAGCGCCTCGCTGCTCAACTCGCCCGACGTATCAATACGCAGCGCCAGGGTGTTGACGAACATGCCGATCAGACCTTCGATCTCGGCGCGGGTGCGGTTGGCCACGGGCGAACCGATGACCACTTCGGCTTGCCCCGACAAACGACTCAACAGACTCGCCCAGGCACTGAGCATGAGCATGTACATCGTCACGCCGTGACGCTGAGCCAAAGCCTTGAGTCCCGCACTCAGGCGTTCGTCGAGCACCACGTCGACGGTGCTGCCGGCGTAATCCTGCTGCGCCGGGCGCACGCGGTCGGTCGGCAGCGTCAACAGTGCCGGCGCGCCAGCCAGGGTCTGGTGCCAGTATTCGCTCTGACGCTGCAACACCTCACCACTGAGCCAGCGCCGCTGCCACACCGCGTAATCGGTGTATTGCAGCGTCAGCGGCGGCAGTGGATCCGGCTGGCCATGGCTGAAGGCCTGATACAACGCCATCAGTTCACGGGTCAAAACCCCCATCGACCAGCCATCGGAGATGATGTGGTGCAGGGTCAGCAACAGCACGTGATGATCGTCGGCCAGCCGCACCAAGCGCCCGCGAATCAGCGCATCGTCCTGCAAATCAAACGGCCCCGAGGCTTCGCCCTGAATCAGCGCCTGCAAGGTTTCGTCGGGTTGCGGATGTTGGCGCAAATCTTCGACGCGCAGCAGCAAGCCACTGTCGAGCGGAGCAATCAGTACTTGCGCCTCATCATTGAACTGGGCAAAACGGCTGCGCAGGGTTTCATGCCGCGCGACGATGCGCGCCAAGGCTTGTTGCAGCGCAGGCTCATTCAGTTGGCCGCGCAGACGCAGGCCGATGGGAATGTTGTACGCGGTGTTGGCGCCTTCCATTTGCGCCAGAAACCACAAGCGTTGCTGAGCGAACGACAGCGGCAACGCACCGTCACGGGCCACCGCGACAATCTCCGGTTGCGTGCTGCGCCCGGCCTGCGCCACGGCCTCGGCGACCGCCGCCAGTTCGGCGTTGGCAAACAAATCACCCAGCGCCAGTTCGACGCCTAGGCGCTGGCGAACCTGGGACACCATGCGCATGGCCAACAGTGAATGGCCGCCAAGTTCGAAGAAGTGATCCTGACGACCTACTCGCTCGACTTGCAGCACCTGCGCCCAGATCTGCGCCAAGGCGCTTTCCAGCTCGTTGTGCGGCGCCTCGTATTCGCGGGTGAACAGCGCCGCACGCTCGGGTTTCGGCAGGGCCTTGCGATCGACCTTGCCATTGGCGGTCAACGGCAATGCATCGAGTCGGACGAAAGCCACCGGCACCATGTACTCCGGCAACTGCGTCAACAGGTGCGCACGCAACTCGGCCACGGCCAGCGGTTCGACTTGGCTCTGCTCGGTGAAATAGGCCACCAGGCGTGGTTGCCCGGGTTGATCTTCTCGGGCCAGCAACACGGCTTCCTGAATGCCGGGCAATTGATTGAGGCGGGTTTCGATTTCGCCGAGTTCGATGCGCACGCCACGGATTTTCACCTGATCGTCGTTACGCCCCAAGTAGTCAATTGTGCCGTCGGCGCGCCAGCGTGCGAGGTCGCCGGTGCGGTACATACGCGCATTCGGCGAGGGGCTGAACGGGTCATGCAGGAAGCGTTCGGCGCTCAGCTCGGCGCGGTTCAAATAGCCGCGCGCGACCCCGGCGCCGCCAACGTATAACTCGCCCATGACGCCAATCGGCACCGGACGCTGTTGTTCATCGAGCAGGTACACCGTGGCGTTGGCCACCGGTTTGCCGATGTGCAAGGCGTCGCCCGCCTCGATTCGCCCAGAGGTAGCGACCACGGTGGCTTCGGTCGGGCCGTAGTTGTTGATCACATCAAATTGCTGATTGCGGCTGAACTGGCGCAAGCGGTCGCCACCGATCAGCAGCGTACGCAGCGTCGGGTGTTCGAGGTTTTGGCTGAAGGCATATTCGGCCACCGGCGTCGGCAGAAAGCTCACATCCAGTGGTTGCGCGCGCCACCAGTCGAGCAGCGCATCGATGTCCTCGCTGCCCTCGTGAGTCGGTGCCAGGTGCAGGGTCGCGCCGGCGCACAACGCCGGCCAGACTTCCCAGGCCATGGCGTCGAAACCGAAGCCGGCAAGGCTTGAGGTGTGGCGACCAGCGCACAGATCAAACGCGCTGCAATGCCAATCGACCAGATTCGACAAGGTGCGGTGTTCGACCATCACGCCTTTGGGCAGGCCGGTGGAACCGGAGGTGTAGATCACGTAGGCCAGATTCGCAGTGGTCAGGCCCGGCACGTGCGGATCAGAGGTTTCGCTGATCGGCCAGCTCAGTGGATCGAGATCGATCACCGGCACTTCCAGCGCCGGCAAACGCTCGCGCAGAGCGTTCTGGGTGAGCACGGCGACGGGCGCGCTGTCGCTGAGCAAGTAATGCAGACGCTCGGCCGGGTGCGCCGGGTCGACCGGCACATAACCGGCGCCCGCCTTGAGTATCGCCACCATCCCGACCAGCGTATCGAGGCCTCGGCGGGCGACGATGGCGACGCGATCGTCGGGCTTCACCCCCAGTGCAATCAGGTGATGGGCCAAGGCGTTGGCCTGCCGGTTGAGCTCGGCATAGCTCAATTGCTCAGCTAAAAACTGTGCTGCCACAGCTTCTGGCCGCTGCGCCACTTGCGCTTCGAAACGTTGAGCGATGGTCAGCGTTGCCGGGTAGTCGGCGTGAGTGGTATTGAACGCCAACAGCACCTGCTGGCGCTCCGCCGCCGGCAGAATCGGCAATTGGTTGATCGCAGTATCGGGCGCCTGCTCCAGTGCCAACACCACACTTTCCAGGGCGCAGTGCAGGTAATCGCAGATGCGCTGGGGGTCGACCTCGGTGGTGGCCAGCAATGTCAGGCTGAACGCGTCGCCGAAATCATCGATACTCAGGGTCAGCGGATAGTTGGTACGTTCTTCGGAACTGATGGTGCTGATGCCTTGCCACGCGGCGAGAGTTTCAGCACTGGCCGTCGCCGCCGTGTGGCTGTGACGGTAATTGAGCAAGGCACTGAACAACGGCGTCGGCGCGACCACGCCGCTGCAACGCTGGGCCAGTGCCAGCGGCGCGTGTTCGTGACGCATCAGCGTGGTCAGGTGTTTGTGGGTCGCCTCCACCGCCGCACGCACGCCTTGCGCATCGACATCGACCCGCAGCGGCAAGGTGTTGATGAAGATCCCCAGCGCCCGTTCGGTGGCTTCGGCGCCCTGCATGCGCCCCATTAGCACCGTGCCGAAGACCACGCTTTCTTTGCTGGTGAGCGCCGCCAATACCTGCGCCCAGCCCAGATGAAACAGGCTCGCCGCGCTCACGCCGAGCTGCCGCGCCTGCGCGCGCAGACGCTGGCCGAGCAGCGGGTCGATCGGCAGGCTCAGCTCGGCGATGCCGAGGCCGTCACCCTGCACATCCTGCAAACCGTACGGCAGCGTCGGCTCGGCAATGTCAGCAAGCATCTCGCGGAAAAACGCCTCGTGCTCGGCCTCACTGATGCCCAGCCGCGCTTGCGCGACGTAATTGCGAAACGGCACCGGGCGCCCGAGCGATTGATCCTGGCCGGTAAGGCAGGCGAGCAGTTCGTGACGCACCACGTCGAGCGCCGAGTGATCCAGCGCCATGTGATGGAACAACAACGTCGCGACCACGCGCTGGCCGTCCTCATCCCACGCGTAGGCCAGTCGCATCATCGGTGCGTGTTTGACGTCGAGACGGAAATGCCGCGCATCGAAGCGCTCGTGCAATTGCTGCAGTACAGCGCTTTCGCTGTCGTCCACCGCGACTTCTTCCACCGGCAACTGCGCTTGACGCCAGACCACTTGCAGCGGCACGTCCAGCCCCTCCCAATGCACCGCCGTGCGCAGGATGTCGTGGCGATCGATGACCTTTTGCAACGCCTGGGCAAAATCCTGCAAGCGCTCACGGCTGCTGAACGCGAAGTACGATTGCATGACGTACGGATCGCCCTGCTCATTGCTGGCGTGGTGATAGAGAATGCCTTCCTGCAACGGCGCCAGGGGATAGATGTCCTGCACGTTGGCGGCGCCGCCCGGTACCTCGGCAATCAAGCGGTCGAGGGTTGGCTGATCGACTTCAGCCAGGGTCACCATCGCTGGGGTGATGTGCGTAGTGCCGGGAAGAATGCCGTTGGCCGGAACCTCGATCTGGCCGACGCGGGTGGCTGAATATTGGCCGGCCTTGATCAGCTCGATCAACGCCGGTTTGTGCTCACGCAGCGCGGCCAGCAGCGCCGGATCGCTCAACGCCTGGTTGTTGCCATTGACGCGCAATTGCTCGTCGGTCACCGCCAACTGAATGTCTTTTGCCTTCAGGGTTGCCAACAGTTCGAGCACATTCACAGGACGATCTCCATTCTTTCGGTAATTGCGGCGTAACCGGCCAGGGTCGGTTGTTCAAACAACGCCCTGACGTCGGCTTCCATGCCTTCCTGACGCAACCGGCCGATCAGACTGACCGCCATCAGCGAGTGACCGCCCAGCTCAAAAAAGTGATCGTGACGCCCTACCCGCTCGACGTTGAGCAGTTCGGCCCAGAGCCGTGCAAGGGTGATTTCGACGTCACCGACCGGGGCTTCGTATTCGCGGGTTTTCAGCGCTTGCCGGTCTGGCGCCGGTAGCGCCTTGCGGTCGAGCTTGCCATTGGGGCTCAGCGGCAAAGCGTCGAGATGCACGAACACGGCAGGCACCATGTAGTCCGGCAAATTTTCCAGCAGATGGGCGCGCAGTACGTCTATTTCCAGCCGCTCACCGGTGTAATAGGCAACCAGACGTTTATCGCCAGGCATGTCTTCTCGGGCGATCACCACGGCTTCCTGCACACCTTCGATCTGGGCAAGACGTGCCTGAATTTCGCCCAGTTCAATGCGCAGACCGCGAATCTTCACCTGATCATCGTTACGGCCCAGGTATTCGATATTGCCGTCAGGCCGATATCGCGCGACGTCGCCGGTGCGATACATCCGCCCGTTCGGATGGAAAGGATCATCGAGGAAACGTTCGGCACTCAACTCACTCCGGTTCAGATAACCGCGCGCCACCTGCACGCCAGCGATGTACAGCTCGCCGATCACGCCTTGCGGCACCGGTTGCTGTTGCGCATCGAGGATGTACAGGCGGGTGTTGGCGATCGGTTTACCGATCGGCGTGTTGTCCGGGGTCTGCTCGATTGGTCCGGCGCAGTTCCACGCGGTGACATCGACGGCGGCTTCAGTCGGGCCGTAGAGGTTATGCAACTCGCTGCCCGTTAACTGGAGTTTGAAACGTCGCACCAGACTGCCCGGCAACGCTTCACCGCTGCACATCACCCGACGCACGCCGTCGCAGCGCGCGGTGTCGCTGTTGGCGAGGAACACGTCGAGCATCGACGGCACAAAGTGCAGCGTGGTGATGTGTTCACGTTCGATCACTTCGCTCAGATATTGCGGATCCTTGTGCCCGTCTGGCCGTGCCATGACCAGTCGCGCGCCGGTCATCAACGGCCAGAAGAACTCCCACACCGACACGTCGAAGCTGAACGGAGTTTTCTGCAACACCGAATCGGCAGCCGTCAGGCGATAAGCGTCCTGCATCCACAACAAGCGGTTGACCACACCGGCATGCTCATTGACCACGCCTTTCGGTTGGCCGGTGGAGCCGGAGGTGTAGATCACGTAGGCAGTGTGTTGTGGGGTCAGCGCCGGAATTTGCGGATTGTCGGCGGACAGTGATTGCCAGGTATTCTGGTCGAGATCGACCGCCTTGATATCCCCCAGCAACTCGCGGGTCGCCGCGTGTACCAACACCACGGCCGGCGCGCTGTCTTCGAGCATGTAGGCGAGGCGCTCCGGCGGATAGGCCGGATCCAGCGGCACATAACCGGCACCGGCCTTGTTGATCGCCAGCAAGCCAACAACCATTTCCAGGCTGCGTTCGACGCAGATTGCCACCCGTGAATCCACTTGCACGCCGAGGCTGATCAAGTGCCGGGCCAAGCGGTTGGCGCGCTCGTTCAACTGCGCGTAGCTCAATGTCTGATCGTCGGCGACGACGGCCACAGCCTGTGGCGTGCGTCGCACCTGCGCTTCGAACAAGCCGTGCAGCGTCTGCTGCAAGTCGTAATCGACGGCGGTGTCGTTGCGGCCGAACAGCATCGCCTGCCGCTCCTCGTCCGCCAACACCGTCAGGCGATTCAACGGTTGCTGCGGAGTGTGCTGCAACGCTTCAACCAGCGCGAACAGCGCGTTCTCCATGTACTGGCCAATACGTGCCGCACCGATGCGCGACGGGGTCATCACTGTCAGTTGGAAGCCGCTGCCCAGATCATCGACGTTGAGGGTCAACGGGTAATTGGTGCGTTCCTCGCCGGCGAGGGATTCGATGCCCTGCCAGGCCTCACGCTGGGTATTTTGCTGAGCTTCGCTGTCGCTATGACGGTAATTGAGCATCGCGCTGAACAGCGGCGACGGCGCCGCGACACCGCTGCAACGCTGGGCCAACGCCAGCGAGGCATGTTCGTGGGCCAACAGCGCACTGAGCCGCGCGTGCGTCGCCTTGACCCCGGCGCGCACGTTGCTTTCGTCAATGTCCACGCGCAATGGCAAGGTGTTGATGAACATGCCCAGCCCACGATCCGCGCCCGCCCCACCCTGCATGCGGCCGAGCAACACCGTGCCGAAGACCACGCGCTCCTGAGCGGACGTTGCCGCCAGCACCCGCGCCCAGGCGAGATGGAACAGGCTGGCGACACTGACGCCAAGCAACCGCGCCTGACTGCGCAAACGCTGCGCCAGCACGGCGGGCAGCGGCTGGCAGACTTCCTCGATGTCATTGCCGTCGCCGTGCACGTCCTGCAAACCGAACGGCAGCGTCGGTTCGTCGATGTCGCCGAGCATCTCGCGGAAGAACACTTCGTGCTCTTGTTCACTGACACCAAGACGGGTCTGCGCGACATAATTGCGGTATGGCACTGCGGGCGCCGGCAATCGCTCATCGCCGCGCAAAATCGCCTGCATTTCTTCGCTGACCACCGCCAGCGCGGTGTGGTCCATGGCGATGTGATGGAACAACAGCATGGCAACCACGCGCTGATTGTCCGGATCGAGGGCATACACCAGACGCAGCAGCGGTGCCTGATCAAGCTCCAGACGCCAGTGGCGCGCATCGAAGCGCGCACGCAACTGATCGATGGCTTCACCCTGCGCGGGCGCCAGTGCCACGGCTTGTACCGGCAGCTCGGCATGGCGCCAGACCACTTGCACCGGCGCCGCGAGCCCTTGCCAGACAATCGACGTACGCAGGATGTCGTGGCGCGTCATGACCTGACGCAGCGCCGCCGCGAACCCTTGAAAACGCTCAAGGCTGTCGAAGGCCAGACATGATTGCAGCAGATACGGATCACCCTGCGCGGCGCTGAGGTGGTGATACAGAATCCCTTCCTGCAACGGCGCCAGCGGATAAATATCCTGCACATTGGCCGCACCACCCGGCACCGTGGCGACAATGCGTTCGACACTGGCCTGATCCAGTTGCACCAGCGGCAGCATGTCCGCAGTGATGTGCGTGCAATCGGCCGGAATCAGATTGTCCGGCACACTGACTTCGCGACCGCTGCCCACCGCCGCAGCCAGCGCAGCCAACGTCGGCTGGCTGAACAGCACACGCACGTCGGTGCTCAGATCGACCTGGCGCATGCGCTCGATCAGCGTCACCGCCAGCAAGGAGTGCCCGCCCAGTTCGAAAAAGTTGTCGTGACGACCGACCTGCTCGACCTTGAGGACGTCCGCCCAGATCTGCGCCAGCGCGATTTCCACCGAACCTTGCGGCGCGGCATATTCGCGGCTCAACCACGCCGTTTGATCCGGCTGCGGCAACGCCTTGCGGTCGAGCTTGCCATTGGCGGTCAGAGGGAGTGAGTGCAGGCGCACGTAAGCGGCAGGCACCAGCGCTTGCGGCAACTGCGCTTGCAGATGATTGCGCAGATCCTCGATGTCGACGCTCCGGCGTTCGGTAAACCACGCCAGCAACTGGCCGTCGCGCACCAGCACCACGCAATCCTGCACGGCTTCGTGAGCGCTCAACGCCGCTTCGATTTCGCCCAGCTCGATGCGCACGCCGCGCAGTTTGACTTGATCATCGTTGCGCCCCAAGTATTCGACGGTGCCATCCGCGAGCCAGCGTGCGAGGTCGCCGGTGCGGTACATGCGCGCCTGCGGTTCGTCGCTGAACGGGTCGTCGAGGAAGCGCTCGGCAGTCAGCTCGGGACGATGCAGATAACCGCGCGCCACACCGGCACCGCCGACATACAACTCGCCCGCAACGCCAACCGGTACCGGGCGCTGCTGATCGTCGAGCAGGTAAATTTTCGCGTTGGCCATCGGCCGACCGATGTGCAGCACCTGCCCGGTTTCTACCGCACCAGAAGTCGCGACCACCGTGGCTTCGGTCGGGCCGTAGTTATTGATCACCGCGAAGGTCTGTTCACGCGGGAACTGCCGCAGCTTGTCGCCACCGATCAACAGCGTGCGCAAGGTCGGGTGGCCGAGCTCGCGACTGAACGCATACTCGGCAACCGGCGTCGGCAGGAAACTCACCTGCAACGGCTGCGTACGCCACCATCGCAGCAACTCGTCGAGGTGCTCGTTGCTCACCGTTTGCGGCGGCAGGTGCAGGGTCGCGCCCACGCACAACGCCGGCCAGACCTCCCACGCCATGGCATCGAAACCGAAGCCGGCGACGCTCGACGTGTGGCTGCCGGCGCGCAGGTCGAAGGCCTCGCAGTGCCAGTGCACGAGGTTTTCCAGCGTCGCGTGTTCGACCATCACGCCCTTCGGCTGCCCGGTGGAGCCGGAGGTGTAAATCACGTAGGCCAGATGCGCCGGGGTCAGCGTCGGCACTTGCGGATTGCTCACGGACAGCTGTTGCCAGGTCGGATTGTCCAGATCAATCAGCGGCACTGCGCCGAGCAAATCAGCGGTCGAAGCCTGTGCCAGCACCACCATCGGCGCGCTGTCCTGCAACAGATAGGCGATGCGTTCCGCCGGGTACGCCGGATCGACCGGCACATAACCGGCGCCGGCCTTGAGGATCGCCAGCAACGCGACGAGCATGTCCGGGCTGCGGCGCAGGCACACGGCGATGCGGTCATCGGGCTGCACGCCGAGGCCGAGCAAGTGATGGGCCAGGCGATTGGCGCGCTGATTGAGCTCAGCGTAGGTCAGTTGCTGACCGCCCTGAACCACTGCCAGTGCCTCCGGCTGCTGCTCGGCCTGAACCTCGATCAAACGGTGAATCGTCGTGCTACGCGGATAGGCCGCGGAGTGCGGGTTGAAGCCGAGCAGCAAGTGCTCGTATTCCGCCACCGGAAGCACTGGCAAACGGTTGAGCGGACGTTGCGGCGTCTCTTCCAGTGCCGTCACCAGATGCTCGAGCGCGGTGTGCATGTAACTGCAGATCCGCTGCGCGCCGATCTCTGCGACCGCGAGCACATTGAGGGCAAAGGCTTCGCCCAGATCATCGACCGACAGGGTCAGCGGATAATTACTGCGCTCCTCGCCACCGAGCATGCGCACGCCTTGCCAGATACCTTGGTCATCACGCGGCTGTTGTGCGGCGGCGCTGTGCCGGTAATTGAGCAAGGCGCTGAACAGCGGTGCGGAGCCGGCGATGGCCGTGCAACGCTGGGCCAGCGCCAACGAAGCGTGCTCATGACCGAGCAGCGCCGTCAGCCGTGCATGGGTGGTTTTCACCCCGGCGCGCACGCCTTCAGCGAGATCGACGCGCAGCGGCAAGGTGTTGATGAACACCCCCAACGTGCGGTCGGCGCCCTCGCCGCCCTGCATCCGCCCCATCAACACCGTGCCAAAGACCACGTCGCGGCGCCCGCAGACCACGCCCAGCACCTGCGCCCAGGCCATGTGCATCAGGCTCGCCGGGCTGACGCCCAATCGCCTGGCCTGTTCCCGCAGACGCAGATTGAGCGCGGCATCGACCGGCTGCAGCGCTTCTTCGATGCCACGCCCGTCGCCCTGAACATCCTGCAGACCGAAGGGCAAGCTCGGCTCATCGATATCGCCGAGCATCTCGCGGAAGAACGCCTCGTGCTCCTGCTCATCGGCGCCCAAGCGTGCCTGCGCCACATAGTTGCGGTAAGGCATCGGCGGCGTCAGCGTGTCGAGTTGATCGAACATCAGCGCATGCATTTCCCGGCCAATCACCTCCATCGCGGTGTGGTCGAGAATCGAGTGATGGAACAGCACGATGGCGACGATTCGCTGTTGCAACGGATCTTCGGCGTAGACCATGCGGATCAGCGGCGCCAGCGTCAGATCGAGGCGGTAATGCCGCGCGTCGAAACGTGCGTGCAACTGTTCGAGAATGTCGCCATCCCGAACATCCAGCGACACCTGCTGCACAACCATCCGGGCCTCGCGCCAGACCACTTGCTGCGGGCTGGGCAAGCCTTCCCAGACCACGCTGGTACGCAGAATGTCGTGGCGGACGATGACCAGCTGCAAGTGTTCGGCGAAGGTCTGCAAACGTTGGAGGCTGTCGAAGGCCAGACGTGATTGCAGCAGGTACGGATCGCCCTGCTCGGCACTCAGGTGGTGATAAAGAATGCCTTCCTGCAGCGGTGCCAGCGGATAGATGTCCTGCACATTGGCAGCGCCGCCGGGCACCGTCGCGACGATGCGCTCGATGCTGGCCTGATCCAGCGTGGTCAGGGTGAGCATGTCGGGCGTGATGCGGGTGCAAGCGGCCGGAATCAGATTGGCCGGCACCTCGATTTCCCGTCCACTGCCCAAGGCCCGTGCCAGCGCAGCCAGGTTCGGCTGATTGAACAGCACGCGCACATCGGCGCTCAAACCGGCCTGACGCATGCGCTCGATCAGGCTAACCGCCAACAGCGAATGGCCGCCCAGTTCGAAGAAATTGTCGTGGCGGCCGATCTGCTCGATGTTCAGTACGTCGGCCCAGATCTGCGCGAGTGCCACTTCGACGGGGCCTTGCGGCGCTTCATATTCACGGCTGAGCCACGCGTCCTGATCCGGCTCGGGCAAGGCCTTGCGGTCGAGTTTGCCGTGGGCGGTCAGCGGCAGGCTGTCCAGGCGCACGTAAGCCGCGGGCACTAAAGTGTCAGGCAGTCGCGCTTGCAGATGCTGGTGCAAGGCGCTGATCTCGACCGACTCGATTTCAGTGAACCAGGCGAGCAATCGTCCGTCGCGCACCAGCACCACGCACTCGCGAACCGCATCGTGGGCACTCAGCACCGCCTCGATTTCACCCAGTTCAATCCGTACACCGCGCAGTTTCACCTGATCGTCATTGCGTCCCAGGTATTCGATGTTGCCATCGTCCAGCCAGCGCGCGAGGTCGCCAGTGCGGTACATCCGCGCGTGCGGTTCGTCGCTGAACGGATCGTCGAGGAACTGCGCAGCGGTCAGTTCCGGACGATTAAGATAGCCGCGCGCTACCCCGGCGCCACCGACATACAACTCGCCTTGCACACCGGTTGGCACGGGCTGTTGCTGACGGTCCAGCAAATAGACTTTGGCATTGGCAATCGGCCGGCCAATGTGCAGAACCCGCCCGGGCTCGATGCGCCCGGAAGTCGCGACCACCGTGGCTTCGGTCGGGCCGTAGTTGTTGATTACATCGAAGGTCTGATCACGCGGAAACTGGCGCAACTTGTCGCCACCGATCAGTAGCGTGCGCAGGGTCGGATGACCCAGCCCGCGACTGAACGCGTATTCGGCCACCGGGGTCGGCAGAAAGCTCACTTGCAACGGCTGCGCGCGCCACCATTCGAGCAATTCATCGAGGTGTGCGTTGCCGATCGACGCCGGCGGCAGATGCACCGTCGCGCCGACGCACAGCGCCGGCCAGACCTCCCACGCCATGGCATCGAAGCCGCAACCGGCGACGCTGGCAGTGTGGCTGTCGGCATACAGGTCGAAGGCTTCGGCGTGCCAGTGCACGAGGTTTTCCAGGGTACGGTGCTCGACCATCACGCCTTTCGGTTGCCCGGTAGAACCCGAGGTGTAGATCACGTAGGCCAGATTCGCCGGGGTCAGCCCCGGCTGTTGCGGATTATCGTCAGGCAGGTGGCGCCAGTCGCTGGCGTGCAGATCAATCACCGGGACGGCGCCGAGCAGGTCGCGCGTCGAGGCCTGCGCCAGCACCGCGATCGGGTCGCTGTCCTGCAACAGGTAGGCGATGCGTTCAGCCGGGTAATCGGGGTCAATCGGCACATAACCGGCGCCGGCCTTGAGAATCGCCAGCAGCGCAACGAGCATGTCCGGGCCGCGACGCAGGCACAGCGCAACACGGTCATCGAGCTGCACGCCGAGGCCGATCAGGTGATGGGCGAGGCGATTGGCGCGCTGATTCAGTTCGCGGTAGCTGAACTGTTGCCCGCCCTGCACCACCGCCAGCGCCTCGGGATGCGCCAGGACTTGCGCCTCGAAGAGACGCGGCACTGTTTGTGCGGGCGGGTATTCACGACCGCTGATGTTGAAGCCGACCAGCACCCGTTGCCGTTCGCTTGGCGACACGATCGTCAGTTGCTGCAACGGCGCCGTCGGCGTGTACTCAAGTGCCGTGACCAGACTGTGCAACGCGGTTTGCAAGTAATCGCAGACCCGCGCCCCGTCCACCTGCGGCACCGCTTGCACGCTCAAACGGAAACCCTCGCCGAGGTCGTCGACACTGACCACCAGCGGATAATTGCTGCGCTCGCGCGAGCTGAGAATCTGCACGCCTTGCCACGTTACCGCGGCCGATTCCGGCGCACTGTGGCGGTAGTTGAGCAAGGTGCTGAACAACGTCTGCGAACCGCCGACACCGCTGCAACGCTGGGCCAGCGCCAATGACGCCTGCTCATGGCCGAGCAACTGCGCCAGACGCGCATGCGTGGCACGCACGGCGCTTTCTACCGAATCCGCACCGACGCTCACGCGCAACGGCAAAGTGTTGATGAACATGCCCAGCGCGCGATCAGCGCCCTCTCCGCCCTGCATGCGCCCCAGTAATACGGTGCCGAACACTACGTCTTGCTGGCCAGACACCTGCGCCAACACCTGAGCCCAGGCCTGATGCACCAGGCTGGCAACGCTGATCCCCAATCGCCGCGCCTGCTCGCGCAGACGTTGGCCGAGGCCGGCATCGAGGTCTGATTGGCTGTCGAGGATGTCGCTGCCATCGCCGTGTACATCCTGCAAACCGAACGCCACGGTCGGTTCGTCAATGTCGGCAAGCATTTCGCGGAAGAACGTCTCATGCGCCTGATCATCGGCGCCGAGCCGCGCCTGCGCGACAAACTGGCGGTATTGCACTGGCGGCGGCAAGTCGCTGCTGCGGCCGAGCATGACGTCGATCATTTCCGCGATCAGCACTTCCAGGGCCGTATGATCGAGGACGATGTGGTGCAGCAGAAGCATGCCGATCCAGCGTTTGTGCGGCTGATCTTCGGTGTAAGCGAAACGCATCAGCGGCGCGCGATTGAGGTCCAGTCGATAGTGGCGTGGATCGAAACGCGCCTGCATCTGCTCCAGCACATCGCCGTCGAGTTCATCGGCATCGACGCGTTCCAGCGCCAGTGGCGCCTCACGGCAGACCACTTGCACCGCCTCATCAAGCCCCTCCCAGAAAATGCCAGTGCGCAAAATGTCATGGCGTTTGATCACGCTGTTCAACGCACGGACGAAGGTTTTGATCTGGGCCAGGCCGTCGAAGGCAAATTGCGCCTGCAGCACGTACGGATCACCGGCGCTGGTCGCCAGATGGTGATAAAGAATCCCCGCCTGCAACGGCGCCAGGGCATAGATGTCCTGCACATTGGCGACACCGCCCGGCACGCTGGCAACCACGCGGTCGATCGCGACCTGGTCGAGATGAGCCAGCGGCAACATGGCCGGGGTAATGCGCGTGCAACCCGGTTCGATCAGGTTGTCCGGGACAACGATGGCACGTTCGCTGCTCAAGGTCGCCGCCAGCGCTGCCACGCTCGGCTGACCAAACAGTACGCGCACGTCACAATGCAAATCCTGCTGGCGCATACGCTCGATCAGCTTCACGGCCAGCAATGAATGACCACCGAGTTCGAAGAAGTTGTCATGGCGGCCGACCTGCTCGACACCGAGCAACGTCTGCCAGAGCCCGGCGATCAGGTTTTCCACGGCGCCAACCGGCGCTTCGAAACCACGACGGGCGAAGTCATCGCTGTCCGGTTGCGGCAGGGCTTTGCGGTCGAGCTTGCCATTGGCGGTCAGCGGCAAAGCGTCCAGACGCACGAAGGCGCTTGGCACCATGTACTCAGCCAGCGACACCAGCAGTTGATCGCGCAATTGCACGACATCCGGCGCCGCACCTGCGTCGGCCAGCCAATAAGCGACCAGTCGCTGATCGCCGGGGCTGTCCTCACGGGCAATCACCACGGCTTCGCGCACGCCTGCGCAGGCAGACAGGCGCGCTTCGATTTCGCCCAGTTCAATGCGGAAACCGCGAATTTTCACCTGATCGTCGTTGCGCCCCAGGTATTCGAGGCTGCCGTCAGCGGCCCAGCGCGCCAGGTCGCCGGTTTTGTACAAGCGCGCCTCGGCGTTTTCGCCGAACGGATCATTGATGAAGCGCTCGGCGGTCAGCGCTTCGCGATTCAGATAACCGCGCGCCACGCCGGCCCCGCCGACATACAACTCGCCAATCACGCCGACCGGCACCGGTTCGCGCAGCGCATCGAGGACATACAGTTGCAGGTCGGGAATGCGCACGCCAATCGGGCTGACGCCGAGCAACTGCGCGTCGGCGGCTTGCAGCGGCCGATAGGTCACGTGCACCGTGGTTTCGGTGATGCCGTACATGTTCACCAGCCGCGTTCCGGCATTGCCGACCCGCGCGTACCACGGTTTGAGCAGGCCCGGTTCCAGCGCTTCACCACCGAAAATCACTTCCCGCAAGGAGTGCTGCAACGTGCTGCGACCCTGCGCGGCGATCAGTTGGCGGAACGCACTCGGCGTCTGGTTGAGCACGGTCACGCCGGTTTCGCAGAGCAATGCGTAGCAGTCGTCGGGTGCGCGGCTGACGGCTTGCGGGATCAGTAGCAATTGCCCGCCGAACGCCAGCGCGCCCCAGATTTCCCACACCGAAAAGTCGAAGGCGAAGGAATGGAACAGCGCCCAGGTGTCCTGTTGATTGAACTGAAACCAGTCATGGGTGGCAGAAAACAGCCGCGCCACGTTACCGTGCTCGACCATCACACCTTTGGGCAAACCGGTGGAGCCCGAGGTGTAGATCACGTAAGCCAGATGCGCCGGGGTCAGTTCGGGGATCTGCAGATTGCTGTCGAGTTCGGCCTTGAGCTGGCCGCTGTCGAGGTCGATCTGCGGCACGTCGAGATCGGCGACGCACTCGCGCGTCGCGGCTTGCAGGAGCACTGCTGCCGGGGCACTGTCCTGCAAGGTGAAATGAATACGCTCCAGTGGATAGGCCGGGTCGATCGGCACGTAACCGGCGCCAGCCTTGAGTATGCCGAGCAGGCCGATGATCATTTGCGGGCCGCGTTCGACGCAGATGGCCACGCGGTCGTCAGGGCGAATGTTCCGCGCCAGCAAATGGTGGGCGACCTGATTGGCGCGGCGGTTGAGTTCGCCGTAGCTGAGCGTCTGCCCGTCGAAAATCAGCGCCGTGGCGTCAGGTCGGGCCTGCGCGTGGGCTTCGAATTGCTGGTGGATCAGCAGCTTTTCGGGGAACTGCGTTAGCGGGGAATTGATGCCGCGCAGCAGTTGTTCGCGTTCGCTGGCAGGGAGGATTTTCAGCGCTTGCAGTGCCACATCGGCGCTGGATTGCAGGGCCGCCGTCAGACTTTCCAGCGCCGTGTTCAGGTACGCGGCCATGCGCTCGGCACCCAGTGCCGCATCCGCCAGCGCGGTGATGCGCAAATCCACACCAAGGTCATCGATATTGATCGTCAGCGGATAGTTGGTGCGCTCGCGGGCACCCAACACCTGCACACCGGGGGCGATATCGACCACGTCAGCGACTTCTTCGACGCTGCTGTGCCGGTAGTTGAGGATCGCACTGAACAATGGCGTCGGTACCGCGACGGCGCTGCAACGTTGGGCCAAAGCCAGCGAAGCTTGCTCGTGGGCCAGTAAAGCAGTCAGGCGCCGATGAGTCGCCAGCACGCCAGCGCGCACGCTTTGCTCACCGACATCAACGCGCAGCGGCAAGGTGTTGATGAACATCCCCAGTGCCTGCTCGCCGCCCTCGCCCGCGTCCATCCGCCCCAGCAGCACGGTGCCGAACACTACCGCCGTGCGCCCGGACAATTGCCCCAGCACGCGGGCCAGGGCCAGATGCGTCAGGCTCGCGACACTCACGCCGAGCTGCCGCGCCTGCTCGCGCAACTGCCGGCTCAAGCGACTGTCGAGCAGCAACGCGGCTTCCTCGATGGCGTGGCCGTCACCCTGCACATCCTGCAAACCACACGGCAGCGTCGGCTCGTCGATGTCGGCGAGCATCTCGCGGAAAAACGCCTCTTGCGCCTGCTCATTGCCGGCACTGCGCGCCATCGCCAGGTGATCGCGGTACGGCACGGCCGCAGGCACTTGCGCAGTCTGCCCGAGCAGAAATGCCTGGATTTCCCGGCGCATTACATCCAGCGCAACGTGGTCCATGATCATGTGATGAAACAGCAACAACGCGACTACGCGGCCCTGAGCGGGATCCTGCGCGTAGACCATGCGCAGCAGCGGTGCTTGCTGCATATCGAGGCGAAAGTGCTGCGGGTCGTGACGCTCCAGCAACTGCGTGAGCACATCGCGGTCGCCGTCGACGCTGATTGCCTCACACACCAGCGGCGCCTCGCGCCAGACCACTTGCACCGCTTCGTCGAGGTATTCCCAAACAAACGAGGTGCGCAGAATATCGTGACGCTTGACCACCCAGCGCAGCGCGTCGGCGAAGGCGTCCAGCCGTTGCTGACTGTCGAACACGAAGCGCGCCTGAGAGATGTAGGGATCGCCGGCAACCGCCGAGAGATGGTGATAAAGCATGCCCTCCTGCAACGCGGACAGCGGATAAATGTCCTGCACGTTGGCCGCACCACCCGGCACTGTGGCGACGATGCGGTCGAGGGCATCCTGCGCCAGGTTCACCAGTGGCAGCATGTCCGGGGTAATGCGAAAGGCCGGGCTCAGCCAGTCACCGCCGTGTTCGGCGACCAGTTCCAGCAATTGCGCCTTGTGCGCCGCGAGGCTGTCCCACAACACGTCATCCAGCGCGTCGTCGCTGCCCAGAATGACCAGGTCTTCATCTTCCTGTTGAAGGCGGATCGCATGGGTGGAAATAACAGCCATCAGTTCGCTGAAATGCATGAGGTAACCTGCTGTAAATACGAAAAAAAAGGAGCGCGCAGCAGCGAGTCCGTGCACGCGGCGCGCAGCCTGGAAAAACTAAAACATCGGGGCGTGGGTGTCTGACATGGGAAGCGGGGACAAGCCGCCCTGCCCATTAGCCGTAGCGCCTCGCTAACCCCTGTAGGAGCTGCCGCAGGCTGCGATCTGTTGATCTTGCTTTTAAAAACAACATCAAAAGATCGCAGCCTTCGGCAGCTCCTACAGGGAGGGTTCAGACTGCGAGGTCAGAGGCGGCGTTTGCGGTCGAGGTTGGGGATGGTGGTCTGGGCGATTTCGACCTGCCTGGCCTGCCGCGAGGTCTGGGCCGCCAGCGCGGCCAGTGTCGGCTGGCTGAACAGCGTCCGCGCATCGACATGCAGCCCGGCCAGACGCATGCGCGCGACCAGACTCACCGCCAGCAACGAATGCCCGCCCAGTTCGAAGAAATTGTCGTCGCGCCCCACCTGCTCGACCTTGAGCACCTGCGCCCAGATCTGCGCCAAAGCTGTTTCAACGTCGCCTTCGGGTGCCGCATAAGGCCGGCTGAGCAGTGCCTCCGCCCCCGGTTCCGGCAAGGCCTTGCGATCAATTTTGTCGTTGGGTGTCAACGGCAGCGCCGCCAGCAGCACGTAAGCGCCGGGCACCATGAACTCCGGCAACCGCGCCAACACATGCGCGCGCAACGCTTCAAGTGTCGGTGCAGCCGACTCGGCACGCACGCTGTAATAAGCCACCAGTCGCTCATCGCGCACCAGCACCACCGCCTCACGAATGGCCGGATGCTCCAGCAGACGCGCTTCAATCTCGCCCAGCTCAAGGCGAACCCCGCGCAACTTGACCTGAAAATCATTGCGCCCGAGAAACTCGAGATTGCCATCAGCGCCGTAACGCACCAGATCCCCGGTGCGATACAAACGATCTCCGACCACGAATGGGCTGTCGATAAAGCGTTCGGCCTGCAGTTGCGGCAGCCCCAGATAGCCTCGCGCCACGCCCACTCCGCCAATGTGCAAATGCCCGCTGACGCCAAGCGGCACCGGTTGATCGCAGGCATCAAGGACATACAGCCGCGTGTTGCTCAGGGCCTTGCCGATCGGCACCAGTGTTGGCGGCAGCGGCTCGCCGGGTTCCAGGGTCCAGCCGCTGCTGTCGACCGTGGTTTCGGTCGGCCCGTAGACGTTGTGCAGGCGCACCCACGGCAGGCGTTCACGCACTTGCCGGGCCAGCGCAACGGTCAACTCGCCGCCACCGTTGAGTACGTCGGTGAGGCTGGTGCACTGGCTGACGTCGTCCTGGTCGATGAACTGCTGCAACAGCGCCGGGACGAACTTGACCACGGTAATGTTCTGCTCGCGAATCACTTGCGTCACATACGCCGAATCGCGATTACCATCGGCGCGCGCAAGGATCAAGCGCATGCCCGAGCACAGCGGCCAGAAGATCTCCCACACCGAACTGTCGAAACTGTACGGGGCCTTTTGCAGCAACGCGCCGTGTTCGGTGGGCGGCGCCAGTTGCGAGCCCCAGTGCACCATGTTGCAGGCGCTGCGGTGCTCGATCATCACGCCTTTGGGTGTGCCGGTGGAGCCGGAGGTGTAGATCATGTAGGCCAGATTGGTCGCGCCGAGACCCGGCACCTGCGGATTGTCGTGCGGCTGGTCCTGCCAGGCGCCGAGGTCGAGATCGATCAGCGGCACGCCGGGTTCGCCGAGCAGATCGCGCGTCGCGGCATGCACCAGCAGCGCGACCGGCGCACTGTCCTGCAGCATGTAGTTCAGCCGTTGCAGCGGGTAATCCGGATCGAGCGGCACATACGCACCGCCAGCCTTGAGAATGCCCAGCAGACCGACCACCAGTTCCGGCCCGCGCTCGACGCAAATCGCTACCCGCGAATCAGGCTGAACGCCCAACCCGCGCAGGTGATGGGCCAAGCGGTTGGATTGCTCGTTCAGTTCGCGATAGGTCAGGCACTTCTCGGCGAATTGCACCGCAATGGCATCCGGCTTGCGCAGAACCTGTTGTTCGAACAGCGCCTGCAGCGGCTGGTCCATCGGGCAATCGACTGCCGTATCGTTGAACTCGAACAGCAGCTGTTGCAGCTCCTGTTGCGGCAGCAACGGCAGACTGTTCAACGGCCGTTGCGGGGTAGTTTCCAACGCCTCGACCAAACCGTTCAAAGCGGCCTGCACGTAAGCGCAAATCCGCTGCGCGCCAATGCTCGACAAGGTTCTGCTGGTCAGCCTCAGGCCGGTGCCGAAGTCATCGACACTCAAGGTAAACGGGTAGTTTGTGCGTTCCTCGTTGGCCAACGTCTCGATGCCCTCCCAGGTTTGCCGGGAGGTGTCTTGCTCGACATCATCGCTGTGCCGGTAGTTGAGCAAGGCGCTGAACAGCGGCGCGGGTGCGGCGACGCCACTGCAACGCTGGGCCAGCGCCAACGAGGCATGTTCATGGCCGAGCAAAGCGCTCAGCCGTGCATGGGTGGATTTCACCGCGTTGCGTGCGCCTTCGCCGACATCGACCCGCAGCGGCAAGGTGTTGATAAACACCCCCAGCGCACGGTCGGCCCCCGCGCCACCCTGCATGCGGCCCATCAGCACCGTGCCGAACACCACACTTTGCTGGCCGGACGTCGCCGCCAGCACCTGCGCCCAAGCGAGGTGGATCAGGCTGGCAACGCTCACGCCGGCCACACGTGCCTGTTGTTGCAGGCGCGGGTAAAGATCGCTCGCCAGGGTTTGCTCGGCTTCTTCGATGTTGCTGCCGTCGCCCTGGACGTTCTGCAAAGCGAACGGCAAGGTCGGTTCGTCGATGTCGCCGAGCATCTGCCGAAAGAACTGCTCATGCTCCTGCTCGCTGACGCCGAATCGCGTTTGCGCCACATAGTTGCGGTACGGCACCGGTGCTGCCAGCGGTTCGCCGTGCCCGGACAGGCTGGCGTGAATTTCTTCGCGCATCGCCTCCAGTGCGACGTGATCCATTGCCAAGTGGTGGAACAGCAAACTGCCGACCACGCGGTTATTCGCGGGATCGCGGGCAAACATCAGGCGCAGCAGTGGAGCCTGACTCACATCGAGGCGATAGCGCCGCGCGTCAAAACGCTCGTGCAATTGATCGATGATCGCGCCGTGAGCAGGATCCAGTTCGACCTCCTGCACCGGCAGAAGCGCCTCGCGCCACACCACTTGCACCGGTGATGTCAGCCCTTCCCAGACCACTGCCGTGCGCAGGATGTCGTGGCGCGCCATGACCTGACGCAACGCAGCGGCGAAGGCCTCGACCCGCTCAATGCTGTCGAACGCCAGCAGTGATTGCAGCAGATACGGATCGCCCTGCGCGGCGGTGATGTGGTGATAGAGAATGCCTTCCTGCAACGGCGCCAACGGGTAGATGTCCTGCACATTGGCGGCACCGCCTGGCACGGTTGCGACGATACGCTCGATCATCGCCTGATCCAGTTGCACCAATGGCAACAGGTCCGGCGTGATGTGCGTGCAATCGGCGGCGATACGGTTGGCCGGCACCGCGACTTCGCGGCCGCTGCCCTCCGCCGCGGCCAACGCGGCCAGTGTCGGTTGGTTGAACAGCACCCGAACATCGCTGCTCATGCCGATCTGACGCATGCGTTCGATCAGGCCGACGGCCAGCAACGAGTGGCCGCCCAGCTCAAAGAAATGATCGTGACGCCCTACCCGCTCGACCTGCAGGACTTCGGCCCAGATCTGCGCCAGGGCAATTTCGACGTCACCTTGTGGCGCCTCGTTCTCGCGACGGATCAACGCTTCCGGCCCCGGAGGCGGCAGGGCCTGGCGGTCAAGCTTGCCGTTGGCCGTCAGGGGCAGACTCGCCAGACGAACGTAAGCGGCCGGCAACATGGCGGCTGGCAAGCGCGAGGTCAGGTGCGCATGCAGTTGCAGGATGTCCAGCGATTCACGTTCGGTGAACCACGCCAACAGCTGGCCGTCACGCACCAACACCACGGCTTCCTGAACCGCGTCATGGCTGGCGAGTGCCGCCTCGATTTCACCCAACTCGACACGCACCCCACGGACTTTCACTTGGTCATCGTTGCGACCGACGTACTCAAGGTTGCCGTCGGCGCGCCAACGAGCGAGATCGCCGGTGCGGTACATGCGCGCGCCTGGCAGTGCGCTGAACGGGTCGTCGAGGAAGCGTTCGGCCGTCAACTGCGGACGGTTCAGATAACCCCGGGCAACCCCGGCGCCACCGACATACAGCTCGCCGATGATGCCGATCGGCAGCGGGCGCTGTTGATCATCGAGCAAATAAGCCGTGGCATTACTCACCGGTTTGCCGATGTGCAACGTCTGCCCTGGGAGGATTAAACCTGAGGTGGCAACCACCGTGGCTTCGGTCGGGCCATAGTTGTTGATCACCGCAAAACCCTGCGCGCGGTTGAACTGGCGCAGGCGATCACCGCCGATCAGCAAGGTGCGCAAGGTCGGATGATCGAGTTGTTTGCTGAAGGCGTATTCGGCGACCGGCGTGGGCAAGAAGCTGACGTCCAGCGGCTGCGCCCGCCACCACGCCAGCAGCGCATCGATGTCTTCGCTGCCGTCGGATGCCGGTGAAAAATGCACCGTTGCGCCGGCACACAGCGCCGGCCAGACCTCCCACGCCATCGCGTCGAAACCGAACCCGGCCAGGCTCGACGTGTGCTGCCCCGGGCCGAGACCGAAAGCCGCGCAGTGCCAGTCGACCAGATTGCACAAGGTGTGGTGTTCGACCATCACACCCTTGGGCAACCCGGTTGAGCCGGAGGTGTAAATCACATAAGCGAGGTTATTCGTGGTCAACCCCGGCACCTCAGGATTGGTGACGCTGTCGAGTGACCACTCGCGCCGATCAAGCTCAATCACTGGCAGCGCTGTGGCGGGCAAACGCGCGCGCACATCGCTTTGCGTCAGCAGCGCCACCGGAGCGCTGTCACTGAGCAGATAACTCAGGCGCTCGGGTGGATGCGCCGGGTCGATCGGCACATAAGCGGCGCCAGCCTTGAGAATCGCCAGCAGCCCGACCAGGGTTTCCAGGCCTCTGCGGGCGACAATCGCCACCCGCCTATCGGGCCGTACGCCGAGGCCCAGCAGATGATGGGCCAGCGCATTGGCTTGCCGGTTCAGCTCGGCGTAACTCAGCGACCGCCCCTGATAAGTCGCGACCACGGCGTCCGGCTGTTCGGCCACGCGCGACTCGAAACGTTGATGAATTGTCCGGTTTTGCGGATAGCTGACTCGGGTGTCATTCCACTCATTCAACCGGGCGAGTTCTGCCGGGCTGTTCAGGTTGAAATCAGCGACGATCCGCTCAGGAGACTCCAGGCCTTGCTCCAGGATCAGCAACAAGTGCTCGGTGAACGACGCGATCTCATCAGCCGTGAAATAGCCTGGCGAATACACCAGATGCAGCCAGACCTTGTCGTTGTACCGGTTGCTGCGCAGGTGAATGGCCAGTGGTGTCGCTTCGTGCTGGTTGGAGACCTTGACGGAGTGTCCCAACGCCTCACCATAACGATATTGATGGTCGTCCTGCTCGTAGGACAGCGACAGCTCGAACAGTTGCGAACGGTCTTCACGCAATAGGCCCAACGCACGGTTCATCTCGCTCAGCGGGTAGCGTTGATGGCGGAAATCCTGCTTGAGGCCATCGCCGATTGCCTTGATCAATTCGCCAAAGGGCAGCGCTCGGCCAAAGCCCATGCGCATTGCGCTGACCTGGGTGAACAGGCCCAGCGTGCTTTTGAAACGGGCGCCGGAGCGATTGAGAATCGGCAAGCCGACCACCCACTCGTCGCGTTGCGCGGTGCGACTGAAATACACGTGCAGCGCCGCCAGCAACACATGAAACGCCGAGCCGCGCAACTGCCGCGCCGTGTCTTTCATGCGCTCGTGCAACGGGGTCGGAAACGCCTCGACATGGATGCGACCGGGCGCCGCTTCAGGGTCAAGGGGTTCGTGATGACGGGGGGTCAACAAGGGCTCGGGGACGCTGCGGTATTTGTCCAGCCAGTAGCGTTGATCAAGCTCATAGCGCGGTGACTGCTGGTAACGCGCGTCATCCTCGATGAAGCCGACATAGGACGGTGCTGCCCCCCCTGATTGCTCGCCGCGGCATAACGCGCTGTAGATTTCGCCCACCGACTTGAACAGCAGGCCGAACCCCCAGCCATCAATAATCAGATGGTGCGCCTGTGCCGCCAGCCAGTGACAATTGTGATCGAGGCGAATCAGACAGAAGCGGAACAACGCCTGCCCGTTCAACGTGTAAGGCTGGGCCATCTGCTGTTCGACCAACGCCTGTGCCGCCGACTGTGGATGGCGCTGGTCGCTGAAATCATGCAACGGCATAGCCACCGGCAGCGCCCGCGCAAATCCCTGCAACGGCAACCCATCGTCACTGACATCGCAGAGCAGAATCGTGCGCAAGGCATCGTTGGCTGCAACCAGTTGCTCAAGCGCCGAATGCAGCAACAACGGATCCAGCGGCCCGCTCAGTTCGACATAACCGCCAATGTTATACAGCGGCGAATCTCCGCGACTCAGTTGGTCCAGCCAGATATCCCGTTGGGCGGCAGTCAGCGGGAATGTCTCGACAGGCACGGACAGATCGTCCGCCACGTTGGCAGAAGTAGGCTGCATAAGATCCTTCTCATGTGATTTTGCCGGTATTCAAGCATCGGCCCTGACGCCGACATGACACCTGAAACCCGGACATCACTGCGCGCTTGGGCGTCCATCGACCTGATTGGCCTGACTGGCGCAGGTATTGTCGAAAAATTCGGAGAGGAAATACTGAAAAGCTTGTAGGAAAAGAGCCACACACCAGCGCTGCCATTTGCCCGCGCATTGTTGAGCCGCGATCACGCCGCACCCGGTTTTACGGGCTCGGACGTGACCGAGCAGTCACTTCCCGCCTGTCGGCAGCCCCAGACCCCGTCAGAACCCCGGCGCCAATCTTCAGAGATAGTGGCACTTTGTGTCCCTGTTTTCCCCTACAGACGTAGGACAAAGCCATGGGCTTAAATCCCGCCTCAGATCATGTTCAAGGAGAAATGACTGCGTGGGCGGCTTTTGCATAGACGGCGGACGATTCAGCGACGGCTCTGAACCAGGGATGACAAGGATATGAATCTGACCGGCAGTATTCGCAACATGGAAAACCCGCATTTTTACTGGCAACTGGGCGAACTGATTGCCAGCACCGGCAACGATCACTTCGCCACGAACATGTTCCAGTTGGTCGACACGCTGGTGCCAGTCAATCGGGTCGATCTAAGCGAGTGGACGCTGGACGAGCGACAGGCCAGCGTCCTCGAGATCAAGGCACTGGGCAGCGCCGGATTGCCGCAGACCTTGCCGCCGCCGGATCCGCTGGAGCGCCCGGACGATCATCCACTGCTGGAAAAGATGATCGAAATGAACGACTCGCTGTTGATTCAATTGAGAGCTTCGCTGCAATCGCAACACCCCTCGCACAGTGCTCATCAATGCAATCTGGTCTCGCGCACTTCCAATCGGCGCTGCGTCATTTCGTTTTACCGTCCGCGCACCCAGCGAGTGTTTTCCCTCCCGGAACTGTCGTTTCTCAAGAGTCTCTCCGACACCCTGCTGCCGCTGATCGAACGCCATGCGCAGATCAGTCGGCAAACCCTCGCCAGGCAACCGCACCAGCCTTTGGCCGAACTGGATCAGGCGCCGCTGGCGCAGGTGTTTGACGAACGTCTCGGGGTGAACGGGATTGTTCTGTCAGCGCGCGAGAAAGAGGTGTGCCTGGGCTTATTGACCGGCGGCACCGTGCCGCAGATGGCGGAAAAACTGCGGGTCAAGAACAGCTCGATCGAGACTTACCTCAAACGCGCCGCGGCGAAACTGGGAGTCAGCGGCCGGCATGGGCTGGCGAAATGGATGGCCGGGGCCTGAGCCGGTTCAAAATCCCCCACTGACTTAAACCCCCTGTAGGAGCTGCGCACGCTGCGATCTTTTGATTCTGCTTTTTTTAAAAACAAGATCAACAGATCGCAGCGTGCCGCAGCTCCTACAGGGAGGGTGTCTGGCTTATGGGTTGTTCACTACAAGCATCTGCTCTTTCTTGAACGAGGCTGTTCGATGTCGACGTTGCGATTTTCTCTGCTGTCCATGGCCATGCTGATGGCCGGCTGCTCCCTGATTCCTGACTACCAGCGGCCCGCAGCCCCCATTGCCGCGCAATACCCGACGCCGACGTTGGCCTCGGCCAGCACTGAAGACTGGCGCACGCTGTTCAACGAACCGGCGCTGCAACAACTCATCGCAAGCGCCTTGGTCAACAACCGCGACCTGCGCGTCGCGGCGCTCAATGTCGAAGCGTTCCAGGCGCAATACCGCATTCAACGGGCCGACCTGTACCCGGCGGTGTCGGCCAATGCCAGCGAATCACGCCAGCGCATGCCGCCGAGCGTGACCCAAGGCAAAGCGCTGATCAATTCGACCTACGCGGTCAACCTTGGCATCAGTGCCTACGAGCTGGACTTCTTCGGGCGGGTGCGCAGCCTCAGCGAACAGGCACTGCAAACCTGGCTGGCGACCGAGCAGGCGCGGCGCAGTGCGCAGTTGAGTCTGGTGGCGAACGTTGCCAACGCTTACCTGACCTGGCGCGCCGACCAGGAACTGCTGGAGCTGACCCGCGACACCCTCGCCGCCGACGAGCAGAGCCTGCACCTGACCACGCGCAACCGCGAGGCCGGCAAATCTTCGGCACTGGAACAGGCTCAGGCGCAAACCAGCGTCGACAGTTCACGGGCCAACCTGGCGCGTTATCAGCGCCAGGTCGCGCAGGACCTGAACAGCCTGACCTTGCTGGTCGGTACGCCGGTGTCGGCGTCCTTGCCCGGGCAACCACTGGCCAGCGATCTGGTCGAGCAACTGCCCGCTGGCTTACCCTCGGACTTGCTGCAGCGACGCCCGGACATTCTCCAGGCCGAATACAAACTCAAAGCCGCCAACGCCAATATCGGCGCGGCGCGGGCGGCGTTTTTCCCCAGTGTCAGCCTGACGGCGAACGCTGGCACTTCGAGCCGCGACCTCTCCGGGCTGTTTGCGGGCGGTTCTGGCGCCTGGACTTTTCAGCCACAAATCAGCCTGCCGATCTTCAACGCCGGCAGCCTGCGCGCAAGCCTCGATTATTCAAAATTGCAGAAAGACGTCGCTGTCGCCGAATACGAAAAATCGATTCAAACGGCATTTCAGGAAGTCGCCGACGGGCTCGCGGCGCGTGCCACCTATCAGCAGCAATTGCAGGCGCAACGCGATCTGGTTGCGGCCACGCAAACCTATTACAACCTCGCGCAGAACCGTTACAAGAACGGCGTCGACAGCAGCCTGACGTTCCTCGATGCGCAGCGTTCGCTGTTCAGTTCGCAACAGGGGCTGATCACCGACCGCCTCGCGCAACTGGTGGCCGAGGTCAACCTGTACACCGCGCTGGGCGGCGGCTGGCGGGGCGATGAATCGCGCGTGCAGTGAGCCTACGTCACTTTTTCTTACACCTTTTGTCGCCCTATCCCACACCGCATGGCGATCCGCAGCCGTCGTCTGGTCTCAGTTTGGTATCATGCGCCGCTTTTACGGTTAACCCCCCGCCAGTCCTGTCGACTGACGGGCTGCAAAAGGCGGTATTAGATGACGGCTTTGTTGACTCGCCGCAAGGTGCTTGCGGGAATGGGCGTACTCGGGCTCGGCCTGCTCGCCGGCTGCGACACCCGCGGCCAACTGTCGTACAAGTACGGCAAGGATCTGAGTAACAAGATCATGGGGCGCACCTTCAAACTGAAGAACACCGATGGCGAAACCATGACGCTGTCGAGCTTTCGCGGCATGATGCCGATGGTGTTCTTCGGGTTCACCCAGTGCCCGGCAGTCTGCCCGACCACCCTCGCCCGCGCGGCAAAAATCAAGAAGCTGATGGGCGCCGATGGCGACCGCTTGCAGGTGATTTTCATCAGCCTCGATCCCGAGCGCGACACGCCGGAAATCCTCGATGCCTACATGAAAGCCTTCGATCCGACTTTCGTTGCGCTGTACGGCACGCTTGAGGAAACCGCGGCCACCGCCAAGGAATTCGACGTGTTCTACGAGAAAGTCCCGGCCGGCGACACCTACACCATCTCGCACACCGCCACCAGTTACGTTTACGACTCCAACGGCGGTCTGCGCCTGGGTCTGTCCACTTCGCTTTCGGCAGAACAATGCACGGAAGATTTGCTTACTGTTATGGAGGTTTGCTGATGCACCCTGTTCTGAACCACATCAAACGCGCCGCGCTGACCCTGTCGCTGATGGGCCTGGCGTTCCAGGCGTCGGCCCAGACCAAAGTCGACGACGCCTGGGTTCGCGCCACCGTGCCGACCCAGACCGCCAGCGGCGCGTTCATGACCCTCACCGCCGACAGCGACAGCAAACTGCTCAGCGTCGCCACGCCGGTGGCCAAAGACGTGCAGATTCACGAAATGACCATGAAGAATGACGTCATGAGCATGGGCCCGGTGGAGTCCGTCGAACTGCCGGCTGGCAAAGCCGTAAAGCTCGATCCGAACGGCTACCACGTCATGCTGATGGGCCTGAGCGCGCAGTTGAAAGAAGGCGAAAGCGTGCCGCTGACCCTGACCGTCGAGAACGCCAAGGGCGAGAAAGAAACCATCGACGTCAAAGCGCCGGTGCGCGCGCTGACCAACATGGAAGGTCACGATCACAGCAAAATGCACTGATCTGACTGACTGAAACACCTGCGGGGCGGCCTGATTAACGATCATGCCGCCCCGTTTTTTTGCGCTGATGGAAAGCGTGCTTTACATCGGGAAATTCTTCGGCGAGGATGTAAAGGGTCTTTTACATAGGAAGTAAAGCATGAACCGCTATTACCTCGAACTGGGCGCCGCATTGGTTCTCTACGTGCTGGTGTTGAGCCTTTCCCTGATCGCCAGCCAATCCCTGCTGGACGCCAACATTTTTCTGCGATCCATGGTGGCCCTTACCCCGATCATTCCGGCAGGCCTGATGTGCTGGGCCATCGTGCGCAACATGCGCCGCATGGATGAAATGCATCTGCGCATCCAGTTCGAAGCCCTCGGTTTTGCCTTCGCCGCCTCGGCACTGCTGACCTTCAGTTACGGGTTTCTGGAGAACGTCGGTGCGCCGCACATTCCGTGGACGTGCGTGTGGCCGGTGATGGGTCTGATGTGGATTCTTGGTTTGCAGATTGCGCGACGCCGCTACCAATGAAAAACCGTCTGAAGGAACTGCGCGCTGAGCGTAAGTGGTCACAGGTCGATCTGGCGGAACGCCTGAACGTGTCGCGCCAGACCATCAATGCGATCGAAAACGAACGCTACGACCCAAGCTTGCCGCTGGCATTCCAGATTGCCCGGGCATTTGAAATGCCCATAGAAGAAATCTTCGACGACCGAGAGAGTTAACACCGTCCCCTGTGGCGAGGGGATTTATCCCCGCTGGGTCGCGCAGCGGCCCCTCTTTTGATTCAGAAAAAGAGGAGCCTGCTGCGCAGGCCATCGGGGATAAATCCCCTCACCACAGGTTATCTTATTCCGGAAACCTCCATCACCGGGCTGCTTGTTACAGTGATTACTGGGCGGCGCACTGCTCGATGTATTGCGTGTATCAGCTCCCCGCCCCCTCATGCGCCTCTTCAAAGAAGTAATCCTTCCAGCTCCCTGCCTTGTTTTTCAGCACGCCCAGCTCCTGCAATTTCTCCGCGTAGATGAATGTGCGTTGCGGCACCACGGTGAAATCGATTTCCGGATCCTTGACGATTTGTTCGACCAGCGCCAGCGGCAACTTCGACTGTTCGACGCGGATGTAGGCCTGAGCGGCAGCGGGCTTGTCAGCCTTGATGATTTTCTCGGCTTCAGCCAGTGCGGCGTAGAACGCCTTGTAGGTCTTCGGGTTTTCGTCGTGGAATTTTTCCGTGGTGTAAAGCACGTTGAACGTGGCCTGACCGCCAAGGATGTCGTAGGAACTCAGCACCTTGTGCACGTTGGGGTTCTGCAGCGCCTGGTACTGGAACGGCGGGCTGGAGAAGTGCGAGTTGATTTCCGAACCGCCGGCTATCAATGCCGCCGTGGCGTCGGGGTGCGGCAGGCTGACCGAGATGTCGTCGAATTTCTTGTACTGGGCGTCGCCGAATTCCTTGGCGGTTTCAATCTGCAAGGTGCGCGACTGGAAGCCCACGCCGGCCGCCGGCACGGCGATCCGGTCCTTGTCGCTGAAGTCCTTGAGTGTCTTGATGTTCGGGTTGTTGGTGAGCAAATAGTTGGGCATCGAACCGAGCGCGGCGATGGCTTTGACGTTCTGTTTGCCTTTGGTGCGGTCCCACACGGTGAGCATCGGCGGCACGCCTGCCGAGACCACATCGAGCGAGCCGGTCAGCAGCGCTTCGTTCATCGCGGTGGCGCCAGAGATGCTGTTCCAGTCGACCTTGATGTCGAGGCCCTGTTCTTTACCGTGCTTTTCGATCAGTTGCTGATCACGCACCACATCAAGAATCAGGTAACCGATGCCGAATTGCTGGGCGATGCTGATCTTGCCTTCGGCCTGGGCGCCGGTGCTGAACAGCGCGCTGGCTGCCAGGGATGTGGCCAACAGAGTCAGCGCGGAACGTTTGAAAGGTGTGGCCATGACAACCTCGCAGCAGGGGGTAGTGTGCTGAAAGGCCTGACTTTATCGCTATAAAAAATAGAAATTAAATACCTTTATCGCATATCGATAGCACGGGGACGTTCAGCGAGCCGAAAACGTCGCGCTGCCTCGACGAAGGGCATGACGGTCAGGCTGTACAGCGTCAGGTAACGTTCGCAGTCAGCCTCACCGCCCCCCTGTAGGAGCTGACGAGTGCAACGAGGCTGCGATCTTTTGATCCTGACTGTTAAAAAACAAGATCAAAAGATCGCAGCGTGCCGCAGCTACAGGAGATTTGGGTACGGGTTAAACAGCCTGAAACAATAAAACCATCGACAGCAATATCGCCAATTGCCGGGGCGGACGAGAGCCACTCGGGGCTGCAAGCCATCAGGCACCTGCCAAAACCAGATCACCCAGCTGTTTTAAAAGACGATCAGACCGCTCACCCTTGGTATCATCGCGCACACTTTTATGACGTTTTAATGGCTGGAAGGTCTTTTTTTGTGAGCGCTCTTTTTAACCGGTTACGGCGGCCGTCTGCCCGCCTCTTTTCGCTGACTCTCCTGGTACTGATCGTGCCGGTGTGCCTGCGCGCGGCGCTGGGTTGGTCGACGCCGTTGGGCTATTTGTCAGACTTGGCCATCGGCAGCCTGTTGATTGTGTTGCTGCATCGCCGGGCGTGGTGGCTGGCGCTACCGGTCTTGCTGTTCTGGGGCCTGCTGGCGGTGGCGACCGCCGAACTGGTCAGCGCGGTCGGGCGTCTGCCGACGCCTTCCGACATTCATTATCTGATCGATCCGCAATTCGTCGAAAACTCCACCGGCGGCGGCCTCGCCCATCCGGCGCTGGGCCTCACGCTGCTGCTGGCCCTGCTGTTCTGGCTGCTGACGCAAGTCACCGCGCGCGGTACACCGAATCCAGCCCTGCCGCGTGCGCTCTGGAGCGCGCCGCTGGTGTTGTTCGCCGCTCATTGGGGCGTGCAGAACCTCTGGCCGAGCGAGGCTGATCCTTGGCGCGCCTACAACCTGCCGCATCAACTGATGGCCAGCGAAGTCGCGGATCTGCAGATCCGCGCCGAGGAATGGCTGGACGGCGATGTCGAAGAACCTGCGCCGGCCATGACCGGGCTGACCGATGTCGACCTCAACGGCCAGAAACTGCTGGCGGCGCCGGCTCAGGCGCGCAACGTGTTGATCATTGCGCTGGAAGGCATTCCCGGCGCCTACATCCGCGCCAACCGCGTAGCCATCGGCAGCCACTATCAGGAAGACCTGATGCCCAACCTCAGCCGCTGGGCCGAGCGCGGCATGAACACCCCCGATTACGTGCTGCACACGCACCAGACCATTCGCGGTCTGTACGCGATGCTTTGCGGCGATTACGACAAGCTCAATAACGGCACGCCAAAAGGCGTGGAAATGCTCACCCTCAACGAACGCAATCAAGCGTGCCTGCCGGCGCAATTGCGTGAACACGGTTTCAGTACTCACTACCTGCAAGGTGCCGGGCTGCGCTTCATGGCCAAAGACAAGATCATGCCGCACATCGGTTTCGATGTGACCCACGGTCTTGAATGGTTCACCAACAGCAACTATCTGGAATTCCCCTGGGGCAAGGACGACAAGGCCTTCTTCGAGGGTGCGCTGGACTATGTCGGCCAACTGAAAAAACAGAAGAAACCGTGGATGCTGACGCTGCTGACCGTGGGCACGCACCAGCCCTACTCCGCACCGGAAGACTATCTGGAGCGTTATGAAACGCCCAAGCAAGCCGCCGTCGGCTACCTCGACGACGCGCTGGAGCAGTTCCTCAGCGGTCTCGAACGTCAAGGCGTGTTGAAAGACACGCTGGTGGTGATTACTTCGGATGAATCCCATGGCATCGATGGCGTTCGCCTCGCCTCCTCCTGGGGTTTCAACCTGACGCTGGCGCCCGAGCACGAACAACTGCCACGGCTGAACAAAGGCGTGTATGGCCACGTCGACTTGAGCACGTCAATTCTCGACTATTTCGACCTGCCAGTGCCTTCCGCCCTCAGTGGCCGTTCGTTGTTCCGTGACTACGATACCGGGCGCGAGATCATGTCGTTCACCAACGGTAAACTGCGCTATCACAACGGTCAGGGGATCTTCGCCGAATGCGACATGCCGCGCCGTTGCCGCTATTACGAAAGCGCCGGTTTCATCGCTGAAAGCGCTACGTACAAGGGCAACTATAGCGGTCACCCGGCCCGCCAGATCGCCGCCCGCGCCAACGCACTGGACCTGTCGCTGCTGCGCACCCCGCTCAACCACCGCTATCAGTTCGGCAGCACCAACGTCATCCCGCTGCAGGCGCAGATCAACAATGACTGGGCCGACAACCTGATCGGTGCGCAGTATCTGGAAATGCCCAAGGGCTCGCACACCCGCGTGCGCCTGACCGTGCGCTCGGTTGATCCGCAGCAGACCGCGTACATTCAACTCAAGGCCAAGGAGTTTGAACAGGACGTGCAGATTGGTTTGCCATCGGAGATGGTGGCAACCCCCGAGCAACCACTTCAAATGAACTTCAGCTTCGACAACCCGCAAGAGCGCAAGGCGTTTTCCTTTCACTTGTTGGGTTATGGCCTCGGTGCCGTCGAAGTGACGGACTTCAGTGTGGTCACTGAATTGCCAGGTCAGGAAGACCTTTTTGAAGAAGTGCCAGAAGACGAAACAGCCCAATCAAGTTGAGCAATCAATAAAATGCAGGGCATTAAAGCGCCCTGCATGTTGCTGACTGTTACCTGCGAATTTTAAATACGCCCGTTACTTTCCTGCCATCTACCAGGTCAAAATTGATCTCCCCTTCTACACCATTGCGATTATCGAAATAGCTAAAGGTAAAATCCCCTGACTTGACCTTATATTCATCGCCCTTGATATACACACCCCATGAAAACGGCGATGGATAATGCTTCACAGTATGGGGTCCATCCCCATGGAGAAATGGAGGGATACTGAACATCGCTTGATTATCGGACTCATCATAGCCCTCTACTAACGCATCCGGGTTCGAGGTATAAAAGTAGACAGCCTTACTTACCAGAAACGGAGCATTGTTAACTGAGGCAGTAAAAGTACCAATCCCGGGTGCTCGTTCATTACCAGCCATAAAGTTCTTCCTTTTTAAAGTCTGATTGCAACATTGACGAAATGTTTATTGCAACGCCAATCTAAGTAATCCAACCCCAAACCCCAACTGTCATTTATTACAGTCTTTTAGATACATTCGAAATAACAAAACATTTATTAATTACCAATACCGTATTTATGAAAGAACCTGCCTATCGGCTCCCAATAGTCGGCCTATTAGCTGACTTGCCCAGTCGGGTCTAGCCTTACAAGTCCGAAGTCGGCACGAGCCGGCCGTAGCAGACCTGATAAGGACCCGAACATGGCAAACGAATCGAAATGCCCGTTCAACCACGCCGCCGGTGGTGGTACGACGAACCGTGACTGGTGGCCGAATCAACTCAACCTGAAAATCCTGAGTCAGCACTCGCCCAAGTCCGATCCGTTGGGCAAGGACTTCGACTACGCCAAAGCCTTCAAGAGCCTCGATTTCCAGGCACTCAAACAAGACCTCACCGCGCTGATGACCGACTCCCAGGACTGGTGGCCGGCGGACTTCGGCCACTACGGCCCGCTCTTCGTGCGCATGGCCTGGCACAGCGCCGGTACCTATCGAACCGCGGATGGCCGTGGTGGCGCCGGTTCCGGCCAGCAACGTTTTGCCCCGCTCAACAGCTGGCCGGACAACGTCAGCCTCGACAAGGCCCGACGCTTGCTGTGGCCGATCAAACAGAAATATGGCCGCAATATTTCCTGGGCTGATCTGATTGTGCTCACCGGTAACGTCGCGCTGGAATCGATGGGTTTCAAGACGTTCGGCTATTCCGGGGGCCGTGCCGATGTCTGGGAACCGGACGAAGATGTCTACTGGGGCTCGGAACACGAATGGCTGGGCGGCGACAGTCGCTATGGCAAAGACAAGGCGCCCATGCAGGAGCCCGGTGACGGCACGCTGGTCGCCGAGCCGGACTTGCACGGCAAAGAGGAAAGCCGCACCGATCAGGGCGAACGCAATCTGGAGAACCCGCTCGCCGCCGTGCAGATGGGTTTGATCTATGTGAACCCGGAAGGCCCTGAGGGCAATCCCGATCCCGTCGCATCCGCCCACGATATCCGCGAAACCTTCGGCCGCATGGCCATGAACGACGAAGAAACCGTGGCGTTGATCGCCGGCGGTCACGCCTTCGGTAAAACCCATGGCGCCGGTCCTGCCGACAATGTCGGGCCGGAACCGGAAGCGGCTGGATTGGAAGAACAAGGCCTCGGTTGGCGCAACGCTTTCGGCACCGGCAAAGGCGCCGACACCATCACCAGCGGCCTCGAAGTGACCTGGACGACCACGCCGACCAAGTGGAGCAACAACTATCTGGAAAACCTGTTCGGCTTCGAGTGGGAGCTGAGTAAAAGCCCCGCCGGTGCGCATCAGTGGATCCCGAAAAACGGCGCCGGTGCCGGCACGGTTCCACATGCCCACGACCCGAGCAAAAAACTCTCGCCGACCATGCTGACGTCTGACCTGGCGCTGCGTTTCGATCCGGCCTACGAGCAGATCTCCCGGCGCTTTCTCGCCAATCCTGAGCAACTGGCCGACGCCTTCGCCCGCGCCTGGTACAAACTGATCCACCGCGACATGGGCCCGCTGTCGCGCTACCTCGGCCCGGAACTGCCGAGCGAAGAACTGCTTTGGCAGGATCCGATTCCAGACGTCACGCACCCGCTGATCGACAATGGCGACGCCGCAGCTCTGAAAAGCAAAATCCTGGAGTCGGGCCTATCGGTTTCGCAACTGGTCTCGACGGCTTGGGCGGCACTCTCGACGTTCCGTGGTTCGGACAAACGCGGTGGCGCCAACGGGGGTCGTCTGCGTCTGGCACCGCAAAAGTTCTGGCAGGCCAACCAGCCTGAGCAACTGGATAAAGTGCTGAGTACACTTGAGGGGATTCAAAACCAGTTCAATGGCGGCGCAGCCGGCAAGCAAGTCTCGCTGGCGGATTTGATCGTGCTCGCAGGCAACGCGGGCATCGAACAAGCGGCGAAAAACGCCGGTCATTCAGTCAGCGTGCCGTTCCATCCGGGGCGTACCGATGCCACGCAGGAGCAAACCGACGTCGAGTCGTTCGGTTTCCTTGAACCGATTGCCGATGGTTTCCGCAACTACAGCAAAGGCAAATACACGGTGTCGGCGGAGGCACTGTTGATCGACAAGGCGCAACTGCTCACCCTCACCGCGCCGGAAATGACTGTGCTGCTAGGTGGTTTGCGGGTGTTGAACACCAACGTCGGGCAAAGCCGCCATGGCGTGTTCACCTCGCAGACGGAAGCGCTGACCAACGACTTCTTCACTAACCTGCTGGACATGGGGGTGGAGTGGAAACCGACTTCGCGGGATGCGGATGAATTTGAAGGGCGTGACCGCAAAACCGGTAGCGTGAAATGGACGGCGACGCGGGTGGATCTGGTGTTTGGTTCCAATGCGCAATTGCGGGCATTGGCCGAGGTGTATGCCAGTTCGGATGCGAAGGAGCAGTTCGTCAAAGACTTCGTCGCTGCCTGGACGAAAGTCACCAACCTTGATCGTTTCGACCTGAGAACCTGAAACCTGAAACATGTAGGAGCTGCGGCACGCTGCGATCTTTTGATCTTTAACATCAAGATCAAAAGATCGCAGCCTCGTTTCACTCGTCAGCTCCTACAGAACGCGATGAGTTGGTAACGCAAAAACCTGTGGGAGCTGGCTTGCCAGCGATGACGGCAGCAGATTCAACATCAATGTTGACTGATACACCGCTATCGCTGGCAAGCCAGCTCCCACAGGGATTGTTTTTAGATCGGGTTACGCCAAGCTCTTGCTCACCACTTCGTACACATCACTCGACAACTGCCCCGACGCCCGAATCCGCTCCAGCTCAGCTTTCATCAACGCCTGACGGGCGCTGTCGTATTTGCGCCAGCGCGTCAGTGGCGCCAGTTGGCGCGAAGCGATTTGCGGGTTGAAGCCGTTCAGCTCGATCACCAGATCCGCCAGGAAGCGATAACCCGAACCATCGGCCGCATGGAAGTTGATCAGGTTCTGCCCGGCAAACGCACCGACCAGCGCACGCACCTTGTTCGGGTTCTTGATGTTGAACGCCGGGTGCTGCATCAGCGCTTTCACACGCTCCAGACCGCCCGGCAAAGTGCTGCCGGCCTGCACGCTGAACCACTGATCCATGACCAGCGGGTTGTCCTTGAAGTGCTCGGCAAAACTGGCCAGCGCCAATGCTTTCTGCTCTTCGAATGGCGAATTGACCAACACCGCCAACGCGGTCAAACGCTCGGTCATGTTGTCAGCCGCTTCGAATTGCTCCAGCGCCGCCGCCAACACTTCTGGCTTGCCGCTGAGCATCAGATAAGACAGCGCAATGTTCTGCAGCGCGCGACGGGCAAAATGCTCGGCCTCGGCCACGTACGGGGTTTGCTTCGACAGGTCGCGGTTGGCCTGATAACGCAGCCACAGCGCCTCGAACAACCCTTCCGACAATTGCTTGCGCGCGAACTCACGGGCGATATGGATTGCCTCGACATCCGCCACTTCGCTGATTTCCGTGAGGTACGCCTCACCCGGCAGCGAAAGCATCTCGGCAACCATCGCCTGATCCAGCGATTCGTCCGACAGCACGGTGCGCAGTGCCGACACCAGACGCGGATCGAGCTTCAGGCTCTCGCCCTTCTGTTGCTGAGCGATCAGCTCTTGCAGCACCTGTACCGACAATTGCTGGCCAGCATCCCAGCGGTTGAAACCGTCGCTGTCGTGCTGCATCAGGAACATCAATTGATCACGGTTGTACGGGAAGCTCAGTTTCACCGGCGCCGAGAAGCCGCGCAGCAGCGATGGCAGCGGCTGTTCAGCGATGTCGACGAAGGTGAAGGTCTGCTCGGCTTCGGTCACCGAAATCACGCGGGTGGTGCCTTGCGCCGATGCTTCGCCGCTCAGACGCAGGGCAATTTCGTTGCCTTGGCTGTCCAGCAGGCCCAACTCGACCGGAATCACGAACGGCAGTTTTTCAACTTTATCCGGGGTTTCCGGGCAGCTCTGGCGGAAGGTCAGGCTGTAGGTTTTCGCCGCAGCGTCGTAAGACTCGCTCACCGCCAGACGCGGCGTGCCGGCCTGGCTGTACCAGCGCTTGAACTGGGTCAGGTCGACACCGTTGGCATCTTCCATCGCTTTGATGAAATCGTCGCAGGTCACGGCCTGGCCGTCATGGCGATCGAAGTACAGATCGCTGCCCTTACGGAAGCCTTCGGCGCCGAGCAAGGTGTGGATCATGCCGACCACTTCCGAGCCCTTTTCGTACACGGTCAGGGTGTAGAAGTTGGAAATCTCGATGAAGCTGTCCGGGCGCACGGCGTGAGCCATCGGGCCGGCATCTTCGGCGAACTGGTGGGTACGCAGGTAAGCCACATCCTGAATGCGCTTGACCGTGGCCGAGTTCATGTCGGCGGAGAAGCCGGAATCACGGAACACCGTGAAACCTTCCTTCAGCGACAGCTGGAACCAGTCGCGGCAGGTCACGCGGTTGCCCGACCAGTTGTGGAAGTATTCGTGGGCAACGATCGCCTCGACGCGCTGGTGGGCAGCGTCGGTGGCGGTTTCGGCGCGAGCGAGCACGGCGCTGGAGTTGAAGATGTTGAGGCCCTTGTTCTCCATAGCGCCCATGTTGAAGTCGTTGACGGCGACGATCATGAAGATGTCCAGATCGTACTCGCGACCGTAAACCTCTTCGTCCCAGCGCATCGACTTCTTCAGGCTGTTCATCGCGTGCTGACACTTGTCGATGTTTTCCGGCTCGACGTAGATGCGCAGCGCGACGTTGCGCTCAGTCATGGTGGTGAAGGTGTCTTCGACGCACCACAAATCACCGGCCACCAGCGCGAACAGGTACGCCGGTTTCATGAACGGGTCTTCCCACGTCGCCCAGTGCCGGCCGTCTTCGCCCGGGCCCGAGGCAATCGGGTTGCCGTTGGAGAGCAGCACCGGATAGCTGTGCTGTTCGGCGACCACGGTGGTGGTGAACTTGCTCATCACGTCCGGGCGGTCGAGGTAATAGGTGATCTTGCGGAAGCCTTCGGCCTCGCACTGGGTGCAGAACATCGTGCCGGATTTGTACAGGCCTTCCAGCGCAGTGTTGGTTTCCGGGTGGATCTTGACGCTGGTGTCGACCGTGAAGGTTTCGGTGGTCGGCTGCAGGGTCAGGTGGTTTTCGGACAATTGATAGTCAGCGGCGCCAAGCTCCTGATCGGCCAGGGTCACCGAAAGCAGTTCCAGCTGCTGGCCGTCGAGCACCAGCGGCGGCAGGCCCGGGCCACGCGCCGGGTTGCGGCGCATGACCAACTGCGCGTGCACCAGGCTGTGATCCTCGAACAACTCGAAGGTCAGGTGTGTTTCGTCGATCAGGTACTCGGGCGCCTGATAGTCCTTCAGGTAAATCATCTTCGGTTGTTCGGTGCGCATGCTGGAGTCCTTATTGATGCACGGCGAGTTGATAAGCCGTGTACTTGCGAATGTTGATGACGCCGGTGTCGAAGATCAGGTACTGGCCTTTGATCCCCATCAACGTGCCTTCGGCAATCGGGTTCTTGTCCAGGTTGAAGCTGACGATTTTGGCCGGGTATTGCTCGATCGGATAGCGGATTTCCAGCGGTTGCACGTCGGGAATCGTCTGAATTGCCTGTAGGCCGAATCGCTGTTGCAAACCCAGCAAGCCTTCGGCGCAGCTGTCGAACAGTTGATCGCGCACCTGCGCCAGATCCACCGCAACGGCATCGCCCTTGAGCAAAGCACGCCAGTTGGTTTTATCCGCGACCTGGCTGCGAAACAGGTCTTCGACGAAGCCCGACTGCTGCCGCGTCGAAACGCGCATGATCGGCAAAGCCTGACACGCGCCCTGATCGATCCAGCGGGTCGGCAGTTGCGTTGCACGGGTGATGCCAACCTTGATGCCCGACGAATTGGACAGGTAAACCACATGATCGGTCATGCAGAACTGCTCGCCCCACGATGGATCGCGGCAGGTGCCGGCGTCATAGTGGCAACGCTCCGGGCTCATGATGCACAGGTCGCACTGCGCCAGTTTGGTCATGCACGGGTAGCAATAGCCCTGACTGAAACTGGTTTTGGTCTTACGCCCACAATGGGTGCAGTGGATCGCCCCCAGGTATTCCAGACGCACCGTCGTGCCGATCATGGGGTTGACCGGCACCTCGACGTCATCCAGACGAAACGCGTATTGCACGTTCGGCCCGTCGAGGCGCGCCGACATTTTGCTGATTGCACCGCGGCCAATCTCGATCAATGGATAGCGTCCGACTTGAACAGGATGTTCGGCACTTCGATCGACTTCGACGCACACTCTTGCGGGCCCATGTAACCGGTGCGCTGGTCTTCAGGCAGGTTCTGGATTTCCCAGGCGATCATCGCCTGCAACGACAGCTCGCGCTGCTCGGCGGTGAGCTTGCCACCGTCGGACCACTTACCGATTTCCACGGCCAGTTTCAGGCTCTCGTAGATGTCCGGGGTGATGTTTTTGATCATTTCGGCAAAAGACGACATGTTTGAACACTCTCCAATGAATGTCGCTAGTTTAACGGCGCTGAAGCGGCAAGACACTGCCGGGCATCAGGTCAGCGAGCGGAGCGCCGGGCGCAAGGCCCGGCGTCCTAGAACTCCCTTGAAAGTTTTACCTGGGTCAGTTCTTTCTCCAGCGCACGGCGGAAAATCTGCGGTGCGGTGAAGGTATACAGCGCGAAGGCCAGCCACACCCAGTCAATCACCTCGGCAGCCCCGGGGTAGCCTTGGGCGGTGACGGTGATCACGGTAACGCGATAAACCACAAACATCGCCAGCAACAGAATGATCGCGCCAGTCGCACTGCGCTCGGTCATCCAGCTGTTGAACCGCCACCAGAAACCCATGAACACATTGCTGCGCGCCTTGACGGCGGTCAGCAGGCTCAGCGCCGCGACATTGCTGGCGTTTTCCTGCAGGGCCCAGATCGCGTGTTCGCGCGCACCGTTGATATCGCCCTGGCGCAGCAGCAAACGACCAAGCACCACCACGGCCCCGGCATGCCCGGGATCAGCCTGCAGCGCCTGGCGGGCAAAACTTTCCGCCTGCTGCCAATGACCACAGGCCTGATGATATTCAGCCATCGCCACCAGGTTGGCCGGATCGTCAGGTTGCAGCTCAAGCGCTTTTTCCAGCAGTGGCTGACTCTGCGCCAGGCGTCCGGTCAGTTGAAACAGATCAGCGAGGCTGCGGTAGTAGCGCGGCTCCGTCGGCTCCATGTCGAGCAGTTGCAGCAAGTGCTGTTCGGCGGTCTTGAATTGCCGCGAGGCCATGTCGATGTGCGCGGCGGCGTAATGCGCCAACGGCAAGGCCGGGTCCATCGCCAACGCCATCGAGGCTTCGTGCCGCCCGGCATGCAGACGACGCATGTTGAGCAGACACAGCGCCAGCAAGGCGTGGGCTTCGGCACATTCCGGGTCATCGGCCAGCAGTTGTCGCAGACTGTCGATGGCGCCGTCATTGTGGCCGGACTGCAAACGCTGATAGGCCACTTGCAACAGATAGGAGGTATTCATCAGCTCACCACCAGGTACCAAAGGGTCGCCGGCACCAGCGTGACCACGATCCCTTTGAGCAGGAAGGCGCCGGCGAGCGCGACCAGCGGCGCGAAGCGATTGAGCACGCCGCCATAATATTGGTACAGCTCGATGGTCGAGTTCTGCAGGGTGTACAGCACGTAACCGACGCTGAGTTTCCACACCACCAGCACCAGCAAGGCGTACTGGATTTGTGCCTGAGTGCTCAGGTAGCCGTTGTTCAGCAAGCTGATCAAGGCCAGACCGATGAGCACGCTGCCCACGGCACCGACACCGACCCAGATCCACTCACGCTTGCGCGTCGGGCTGCCCACCGCCACCGAGTTGAGCACGAACCACGGTAAACCCAGCCACAGTCCGCCCATCATCAGCGCCAGCAACGGCCAGAACGGCGACACGGCAAACCGCGCCAGGCCGCCCGGACGCGGCTCGTCTTCAATGCGGTAAATATTCTGGGTACCCATCAGCGTCCCTTGCCATGTTTGTCGAGGAAGGCCAGCACTTCATCGTACTGATTGCCTTCATTGGCATAGCGCGCGTAGTTGCGCGCAGTGGTCAGCCATTCCAGCGTCGTCGCGCGGACTTCCTTCAAGGCCTGCTTGAAGTGGCGGTCGCAGATCGGCTGCTCGGCGCCTTCGCTGATCGATGCTTCAATGGCTTGATCGGCAGCGGTTTCCACCAGCTCACTGAGGTCGGCACCGGAGAAGCCCGAAGTGTGTTTGGCGAGGAACGCGAAATCGATATCCGCCGCCACCGGACGGCCCTTGACCATCAGTTGCAGCATGTTTTCGCGGGCGGCACGGTCCGGTGGCGGCACGAACAGCACGCGGTCGAAGCGGCCGGGACGGCGGAACGCCGAATCCACCGACCACGGCACGTTGGTCGCGGCGAGGATCAGTACGCCGTGATTGTCATGGGTGAAACCGTCCATTTCCGAAAGGAACTGGCTGACCAGTTTCGACGACGTCGACTCACGGGTATTCGAGCGTTTGCCGCCCAATGCCTCGACCTCATCGAAGAACATCACCGCCGGAGCCTGCGCACGTGCCTGCTCGAACAAGGCGTGCAGCTTGCGCTCGGATTCGCCGATGTACATGTCCAGCACATCGGAAATCGCCACATTGAAGAACTTCGCCTTGCACTCGCCGGCCGTCGCTCGCGCCAGCAGAGTCTTGCCGCAACCCGGTGGCCCGTAGAGCAGCACACCGCCACCGACGCGCTTGCGAAAGCGCTCGAACAGCCCGGGTTTCTGATACGGCAGGATGATCTTTTTATGGATGGTCTTCTTCAGATCATCCAGACCGCCGATGTCGTTGAAAGTCACGGTCTCGCTGTCGGGCACCAGCAGGCGGCGCACTTCCGTCTGGTCGGTGTCATCGTTGGAGATCACGCGCAACTTCGGGCGACCTTCGCCGGCGGCGAAATCCACCACCGACACGTTCAAGCGACGCCACAACGCCATGTCTTCCAGCGCCGGGTTGGCACTGATGGCCGCGCGGTATTCGACCAGCGCTTCCTTGAGGCGGTCAAGGTCGGCCAGTGCCCGTGCGCGCAGCAGTTGCAGCGAGGCGCCCTCACCGTCCGCCAGGCTCAGGGCTTTATCCGCCTGGCCGGCAGCCAGGTACAACTGGGCGGCGATAGGCTTCAGTGCCTCGGCGTCCGGCAGTTGGTGCAGGTCGGCGGGCACCAGCTTGAGGCCGCGCTCGTGGTCACCGCGCTCAAGGCAGGCCTTGAGCACCAGCGTGAGCAGCGCGACGTTTCCCGGCGAGGCGCGCAAGGCGGCCTCGAGTTGATCCAGCGTCGTGTCATCCATGGTGAATCCTTGTGACAGCCAGTTGCGAATTGAAATAGCAGAACGAGCAGGCCGCGATCATTGCAGCACCTCCGGCCGCTCGACATCGACCCAGACAAATTTATGCGGATCCAGGCGGGTTTCCTGATCCAGACGGTAGGCGACGAGTTTGCCGTAGAGCACCGCGCTGTAATCCAGGCAGGCGAGGTTCGGGCGGATCGGCGCCGGTTTGCCGCTGCGCCAGTAGTGGCCGACGAACAGCAAAGGCTCGTCGACGCCGTAGCGCAGCAGGGAATTCTTTTCGGTGGAAGTCAGCGGCGTCTGCGCCACTGGCTCCGGCAAGGCATCGGGCTGAAAGACGATGTCGCCGTAGGTTTTCGGATCGTCTTCCCAGAACTTGGTGCGGAAGAACGAACGCACCAGACCGTCGCCGCTGGTCATGGTCAGACCATCGGGCAGACGCATGTCGGTGCCGCGCAGCAGGCGATCGAACACCGTGCAGGCAAAGCTATCCGGCACGGCCGAAGCCTGGAGGAAGTGTTCGTCGATGCAGCCATTGGGGAACAGCGCGCGCAACGGCTCGATCAGGCCGGCATCCCAACAGGCGTGGACAACGCGGAATCGTCCGGCGTCGACAAACAGCGGCAGCTCGTAGAACCATCGCTGGAAATCGTGCCAGTCACCGGGGTGGCCTTCGAACTGGGTCAGGGTTTCGTGCAGCAGACGCGCATGGCGTGGCGTGTGCTCGCGGACGAACTGCTTGCCACTGCCCGGCAGCGCCGGGGTGCTCCAGCCGAGGGCGTTGAATTCGTGGTTGCCCATGATGCACAAGGCCTGACCGGCCTCGACCATGTCGTGGACGATGTGCAGTGCCTCGCGAATCCGCGGGCCACGGTCGATGATGTCGCCGACGAACACGGCCATGCGCGATGGATGCCGCCAGACCCCGCCCTGCTTGTGATAACCGAGTCGGTCAAGCAAGTGTTCGAGGGTCAGGGCGCATCCGTGCACGTCACCAATCAGGTCATAACTGCGCGCGGGATCGAGCATCAGTCGCCTCCACCACCCAACTTGCTGCCCCAGCCGAGCTTGGTGCGGCAGACTTCGTAGTAGTTGTGGTCGAGTGGGTGAATCAGCCGCAGCTTCTGCGCTTTTTTGCTGACGGTGATGGTGTCGCCCGGCGCGCAGGTGAAGTGGTTCTGGCCGTCGCAGGACACCTGCGGGTAGATCTGCATATCTTTGGACACGACGATTTTCAGCTCACTGTTGCCATCGACCACAATCGGCCGTCCCGACAAGGTATGGGGGTACATCGGCACAATCACAATAGCGTCGAGCTTGGGATGCATGATCGGCCCGCCGGCAGACAGCGCGTAGGCGGTGGAACCGGTCGGAGTCGCGACGATCAGGCCGTCGGCCTTCTGGCTGCAGACGAACTGGCCGTCGATGTACAGCTCGAACTCGATCATCCGCGTCGATTTGCCCGGGTGCAGCACCACATCGTTGAGCGCATCGCCCTGACCGATGGCCTCACCATGGCGGCGGACTTCGGCTTGCAGCAGGAAGCGGTTTTCCACCAGATAGTGGCCGTCGAGCACTTCAGCGACTTTGACTTCCAGCTCGTCTGGGCGAATGTCGGTCAGAAACCCCAGGCTACCCCGGTTGATCCCGAGCACCGGAATATTGTGCCGCGCCAGCGCCCGCGCGGCGCCAAGCAGGCTGCCGTCACCGCCGACGACGATGACCATGTCGCAGACTTCGCCGAGCATCTTGCGTGACGAGGTTTGCAGGCCGTGGCCGGGCAGGACTTCAGCGATGGTGTCTTCGAGAATCACATGCAGGTGACGATCGAGCAGAAACCGTTTCAGTCGGCGGACGGTATCCAGCACCTGGGAACTGCCCAGGCGACCGATGATGCCGATATTACGAAATTGCTCCATGGGACCTCTGCGGACAATCGAAAACGCGAAAAGCACGATTATGGGCGAAAGCCTGCGATAGACAAAATCCTTTCAGCCTCAGGGGTGCGCGCGTGTTTAAGGCTATGCTCGCAAGATGATCCTATTTCCCGACTTGCTGCATCTGCCCCACCAATTACGCCATCCGGAAGTGCGTGATCTGGCGTGGGTGATCCTCGCCCCGCCGATGCTCGCGGCCACACCATGGCCGCAACGCCATCCGCTGGCCGGCAGCGACTGGGTGGCTGATCCCGAGCGGCTGGAGCACTGGTTGCGTCAGCTCGACCGCGACAGTTATGGCTTGCTGCACTGGTTGTCGCAGGCACGCACGCGGCGGCTGGGCTTGTATTACGAGCGTTTGTGGCAATTTGCCGTTCAGCAGGCGCCGGGGATCGAGTTGATTGCTGCCAACCTGCCGATCCGGCGCGAGGGGCATACCCTCGGCGAACTGGACATGCTGCTGCGCGACCGCGACGGCGTGCATCACCTGGAACTGGCGATCAAGCTCTACCTCGGCCCGCAAAACGGCAACGGGCACGATCCGGCGCAATGGCTGGGGCCGGGTTGTCATGATCGGCTGGATCGCAAACTGGCGCACCTGGCCGAGCATCAACTGCCGATTTCCGCGCGCCCGGAAAGCCGTGAAGTGCTGGCGGCACTGGACATCGAAGTGTTCAGCGCGCAGCTGTGGCTGGGCGGTTATCTGCTGTATCCGTGGCCTGGCCAGGCCGAGTCACCGGTCGGCGCGCATCCACAGCATTTGCGCGGCAGTTGGTTGCATCAGAAGGATTGGTCGGCGTTCGTTGCGCAGCGCCCGGCTGGACGCTGGCAACCCCTGCCCCGCCATGCCTGGCTGGCGCCGGCGCGTTATCCAGCGGACCAGACCTGGACTGCGGAGCATTTGCGAATGTGGCTGGAGGATCTTGAGCCGCTGGCGCCGGCGCAACTGATGGTGCGCCTGATTGAAAATGCGCGCGGGGAATGGGAAGAGGCGGAGCGCTTGTTTCTGGTCTCGGACCTTTGGCCGAACGTTCCCGGCCAGGCCTGAGTTTTTGGGGCGTTTGTACCGGCCTCATCGCGAGCAGGCTCACTCCTACAGGGGAACGCATTCCAATGTAGGAGTGAGCCTGCTCGCGATGGGGCCGACTCGGTCTACAGGGAAAGCCGCACAGCCAAAGCCGCCAACGTCACCAACAACACCGGCACCGTCAACACAATCCCGACCCTGAAGTAATACCCCCAGCCAATGTGAATGCCCTTGCGCTCCAGCACATGCAGCCACAACAACGTCGCCAGACTGCCAATCGGCGTAATCTTCGGCCCCAGGTCGCTGCCGATCACGTTGGCGTAGATCATCGCCTCCTTGATCACCCCGCTCGCCTGACTCGCATCAATCGACAGCAAACCGATCAGCACCGTCGGCAAGTTGTTCATGATCGACGACAGCAACGCGGTCAGCACCCCGGTGCCCATTGCCGCGCCCCACACACCCTGACCTGCGAAAACATCCAGCCAACCGGCCAGATACCCGGTCAGCCCGGCATTGCGCAGGCCATAGACCACCAGGTACATGCCCAGCGAGAAAATCACGATCTGCCACGGCGCCTCTTTCATCACTTTGCGCGTGGAAATCTTGTGACCACGCGCGGCAATGCCCAGCAGCAGCGCGGCGCACACGGCAGAAATCGCGCTGATTGGAATGCCCAACGGCTCCAGCGCGAAACAGCCGATCAACAGAATCGCCAGAACCGCCCAGCCGGCATAGAACGTGGCCTTGTCGTGGATCGCGGTTTCAGGATGTTCGAGTTGCTCGGGGTCGTACGCCTTGGGAATATCGCGACGGAAAAACCACAGCAACATGCCCAGCGTTGCCGCCACGCTGACGAAGTTCACCGGCACCATCACCGCCGCGTAGCGGTTGAAGCCGATGTGAAAGAAATCTGCGGAAACAATGTTGACCAGATTGGACACCACCAGCGGCAGGCTCGCGGTGTCGGCAATGAACCCGGCGCCCATGACGAACGCCAACGTCGCCGCAGGGGAAAAGCGCAGCGCCAGCAGCATCGAAATCACGATTGGCGTAAGGATCAGCGCCGCACCGTCATTGGCGAACAACGCCGACACCAGCGCACCGAGCAGCACCATGAAGGCAAACAGCTTGCGCCCGCTGCCACGCCCCCATCGCGCCACATGCAACGCGGCCCAGTTGAAAAACCCGGCTTCGTCGAGCAGCAGACTGATGATGATCAGCGCGACGAAGGTGCCGGTGGCATTCCAGATGATCTGCCACACCAGCGGGATGTCGCTAAGGTGCACGACGCCGAAGATCAACGCCAGCACGGCGCCAAGCGTTGCGCTCCAGCCGACGCCGAGGCCTTTGGGTTGCCAGATGACAAGGGTAATGGTCAGCAGGAAAATCAGTGACGCAGCCAGCATCCGCAATAACCTTGTTCAATAGAAAATTTTGAGAAACGGCAGGATACCTGTGGTGAGGGGATTTATCCCCGATGGGTTGCGAAGCAGCCCCCTGCGCCATTCAGTCAAACCGTGCTCGCAGGTTTTGCGACTGCTGCGCAGCCGATCGGGGATAAATCCCCTCACCACAAGGAATTCACCAATGTGCTGGATTATTTTTTGTGTTGCTCGACGAATTGTCCGTAAGCATTGATAAAGCTTTGCAGGAAAGGTTTCACCGTCTCGCTCAACTTGCCTGATTCATCAAACGCCGAGCCCGCGCCGCCCAGATAGGCCTCCGGCTGCTGCATGCACGGCACATTGAGGAACACGAACGACTGGCGCAGATGCTGATTTGCCCCGAAACCCCCAATGGCACCGGGCGATACACTGATCACCGCCCCCGGCTTGCCACTCCAGACTGCCTTGCCATAGGGCCGCGAGCCAACGTCGATCGCGTTCTTCAACGGCGCCGGCACCGAACGGTTGTACTCAGGCGTCACAAACAGCACCGCGTCGGATGGACCCACTTTTTGCCGGAAAGTACTGTAGGCTGCCGGCGGTGAATCGCCGTCGATGTCTTCGTTATACAGCGGCAGATCGCCAATCTCGACGATCTCCAGCTTGAGGTTGGCCGGTGCCAGCTCCGCCAGTGCCAGGGCGACCTTGCGATTGATCGACGCTTTGCGCAGGCTACCGACTACTACGGCGACGTTGTAGACATTGCTCATGGAAGACTCTCGACTGTCCGTGGGAAGGAGCCTGTAGTTATAGATGATTAGATGACGATTCCACCAGCCGACCCGGGAAATTCCCGTGTGGCGATTATTTTTTTCCTGTAGGAAAACTTACCGCGCTTGATGACGGTCTACCAAGCCGCAAATCAAGCGTTTTATCTCCAGAGGTTCTAAGCAGATGGCAGCAGTACTCGTCGGTCAGTTCCATGCAAGAGATGCGGAAGGCCGCGTTTATTCCGTGCATGAATTCCAGGAATCCACCCCGTCGGTCGACGGTCTCACTGGCTCGGAGCCGATTTACAAACTGGCCATTGGCGATCGCATCAAAAAGATCGATGACCAGACGTTCGAACTGGTTCAGTCGGGCATCACCCTGATCCGCGAACCTGAGCCAACCGTCGCTTCATAACTGGCCGTTATGAGCAGAAGTCATATGCGCAGACTTGGGTTAGGATTCAGCCACTGACCCCACCTGCTGAACATGGACTTCACGCATGCGTTTACGTCATATCGAAGTGATTCAGGCGCTCTTGCAGACCGGTCACCTGGGCACTGCCGCCGAATGGCTGCAGTTGCCAGTGACCGAGGTTGAAGAGCGTTTGCGCGAAGCCGAGAGTCAGCTGGGGTTCATGCTGTTCGCCAGCGTTCGCGGACGTCTGCAATCGACGCCCGAAGCGCGGGCGTTGCAGGTCGAGATCGCCCACGTGTATGAGGCGCTGGAGCCCGTCCAGCGTCTGGCCAGCAGCCTCAAGCAATACCTCGCCCCGCCCTTGCGCATCATCGGCACCCCGCCGCTCACCCAACAACTGTTACCGCAAAGCCTGGCCGCCCTGCGCCGACGCCTGCCCGATGCACCGTGCAGCCTGCTGAGCGCGCCCACCCGCGACATCGTTCGCAGCCTGCTGCTGCGCGAAAGTGATCTGGGCCTGAGCCTGCACGATCCCGAGCATCCCGATATCGATTGCCAGCCGCTGGCCCAAGGCAAGCTGCAACTGCTCGCGCCCCACGGCTGGCTGCAACCGAAACGGAAATACATTTCCCTGCAGGATCTCGCCGGTCAGGCCATGGTCGGCCTCGAAGGCCAAGACCCGTTGAACCCGGCGCTGGAAAACAAACTCCAGGCGCTGCGCCCGTCGCCGAGCATCCAGACCCGCGTGCAAACCCATCAAATGATGCGCAGCATGGTCGAGGCCGGCGAAGGCCTGGCCATCGTCGACCCGTTCACCGCACTGGGCGCGCGTGCGGCCGGACTCGACGTGTGCCCGCTATCGCCGGCCGTGCCGATCAGCCTCTATGCCCTGACCTTCAAGCACGCCGCGCCGTCATCAGCGATTCAGACGTTGCTGGCGATCATCACGGAACAAGCCGAGGCGATGCTGTCGAGCTGAGCGAATTTTCCAACGGGTTATCAAACAGGCGATACCAGAACAACGCCACCTCGGCGGTGTTCGGGTCGATGCCGCGATAGCGCAACTGGTCGACCCCGCCAATCACATAACCGCAGCGCTCATATAACCGACAGGCTCCGAGATTGTTGTTCTGGGTTTCGAGCATGATCCCCGGCAGCTTCTTCTTGCGGCTCCAGAACTGCGCGACATCGAGCAATGCCTTGGCCACGCCGTGACGGCGGGCCGGCGCATGCACCGCCAGTTCGTCGATGTGGGCAAAGCCGTTCCAATTGGTACTGATCACCAGATGGCCGACCGGCTCGTCATCCAGATAGGCCATGAAAATGGCGCTGTCGGTGGCGTTGTGGAAGCTGCTGAATTCTTCGGGATCAATGCCGTAGCACTTGCGGTACGGCACGATCGACGTGACCCGCCATTGCTCGACCGGCATGCCGATCACCGCCTCACCGTAGGCGCCGACCTCGAAACTGAAGTCGCTGCCCCAGATATACGGCGCAAAACCTTCGTCGGCGACCCGCACCGACAACCCTGGGTATTTCGGATTCATGACCGGTTGCATACTGGGAAAAGTCCTCATTCCTTGACGCAATCGACGGTGTAGTGCCGTCCATTGCCTTCGTCTTCGTGCTGCAATCCATGCACATCCGCGACAAAACCGGGGAAGCTGCTATCGAACGTGCGAGCAAATTTCAGGTAATCGATGATCGAGCGGGTCGCCTCGGTAAAGCGTTCACCGGGCATGATCAAGGGGATGCCCGGCGGGTACGGTACCAGCATCACGGCGGCGATCCGCCCTTCCAGTTCATCGATCGGCACCGCTTCGACTTCGCCACGCACCAAGTGGTCGTAGGCGTGGGCCGGCTTCATGGCGATCTCGGGCAGCACGGTGTACATGCGCTTGAGGTGTTTGGCCGTGGCATTGCTGCGGTAGCAGGCGTGCAACTGATCACAGAGGTCGCGCAGGCCCATGCCGCGATAGCGCGCAGTGTCTTCCTGCGGCACGCACGGCAGGCAAGTGTCGAGACGGACGTTGGCGTCGTAACTGCGCTTGAACTCCAGCAGCTCGGTGAGCAACGTGCTCCACTTGCCTTTGGTGATGCCCATGGAGAACAACACCAGAAATGAATACAGGCCGGTCTTTTCGACCACCAGTCCGCGCTCCCAGAGGAATTTGCTGACCACCGCCGCCGGAATGCCCTTCTCGCTCAGCGCGCCACCGGCATTCAGCCCCGGCATCACCAGCGTGACCTTGATCGGGTCGAGCAACACGTAGTCGTCGCTGACCTCGCCGAAACCGTGCCAGTCGGCCTCCGGTTTCAACAGCCAGTCTTGAGTCTGTACACGATCAATGCCTTCAACACCCGGCGGCTGCCAGATCGAGAACCACCAGTCATCGGCGGCAATGTGCTGCCGCAGATTGGCCAGCGCACGACGGAAGCTCAGCGCTTCGTCAAAGGTTTCCTGCAACAGCGAACGCCCGGCCGGTACTTCCATCATGGCCGAGGCCACGTCCAGCGAGGCGATGATGCTGTACTGCGGCGACGTCGAAATGTGCATCATGAACGCTTCGTTGAAGCGGTCACGATCCAGCTGTCGCGCCCCGCCATCCTGCACGTGAATCATTGAGGCCTGGCTGAACGCCGCGAGCAGTTTGTGCGTGGAATGGGTGGTGAACACCAGCGGACTGTCTTCGCTGCGCGAGGTGGCCATGCCGTAGCGCCCGGCGAAAAACTCATGAAACGCCGCGTAGGCGTACCAGGCCTCATCGAAATGCAGCACTTCGACGCTGTTGCCGAGGCTTTGCTTGATCAGTTCGGCGTTGTAGCAGAGGCCGTCATAAGTCGAGTTGGTGACCACCGCGAGCTTGACCTTCGGCGCACGGCCCTTGGTCAACGGGCTGGCGTCGATCTTGGCCTGGATCGATTCACGACTGAATTCGCTCAGCGGAATCGGGCCGATGATCCCCAGTTCATTGCGCTCCGGGCACAGGTACAACGGGATCGCGCCGGTCATGATGATCGCGTGCAGCACTGACTTGTGGCAGTTGCGATCGACCAGCACCAGATCGTCGCGCGCGACCATCGAGTGCCAGACGATCTTGTTGGCGGTCGAGGTGCCATTGATCACGAAAAAGGTGTGATCGGCGCCGAAATTACGCGCCGCACGCGCCTCAGCTTCGGCGAGTGGCCCGGTGTGATCGAGCAATGAACCGAGTTCCGGCACCGAGACCGACAAGTCCGAACGCAGGGTGTTCTCACCGAAGAACTGATGGAACGCCTGCCCCACCGGACTCTTGTGATAAGCCACGCCGCCGCCATGGCCCGGTGTATGCCAGGAATAATTGGAGTCGGCGGTGTGCTGCACCAGCGCTTTGAAAAACGGCGGCAGCAAGCCATCCAGGTACTTGCGCGCCGCTCGCGCGACCTGCCGGGCGAGGAATGGCACGGTGTCTTCGAACAGGTAGAGAATGCCGCGCAATTGATTGAGTTCGGCCATGGCATCGGCCGGGGCGTTTTCCAGGGTGACCTGCTCGCCCAAGGCAAAGATCGGCAGATCCGGGGCACGCACCCGCGCCAGGCCGATCAGTTCGGCCATGTTCTGCAAGAGATGGAAGTTGGTGCTGGCGTCCTCGGCGGCAATCAGCATGCACGCGAGGCCATGATGGGTCGACGCGACCAACCGCCCTTCGGCGTAGTCGGTGGCCGAGACGATACTGAAACCTTCCTGCTCCAACTCCCGGGCGATGCCACGGATACGGTCACCGGCGACCGTGTCGGTCTTGATGTCGCGGTGGACGATCAGCACCGGAAACTTCAAATCTTTGTACATGGGGCTCAGTGTCCTGAGGCGGCAGGTTTGCGGCTGCCAATGCACTCAGGGTAGAGGGTTGCAGCGATTGTGGCGAGGGTGGCCAGTTGTCAGTATTTCCAGAAACAAAAAGATCGCAGCCTCCGGCAGCTCCTACATTGGAATGTGATCCCCTGTAGGAGCTGCCGCAGGCTGCGATCTTTTGATCTTCAGGCTTGGGCGTCGGCTTCGGCGATCTGCGTCCATAACGCTGGGCCACCGGCAGACTTGGCAATAATCTCCAACCGCACCAGATGCGCCGCCAATTCATCTTCAGTCGCGCGAATGATCCGCGCCGGCTGACGATCCGCCGGCAGGCGGCGAATCTCGGTCGCCGAGTTGTCCGCGCCCTCGCCCGAGCCATTACCGTCCGAGGCGTTGCCGGCCAGCGACAGGCTGGTCTGGCCACCGGTCATGGTCAGGTAAACGTCGGCGAGAATTTCCGAGTCGAGCAAGGCGCCGTGCAGTTCACGGCCGGAGTTGTCGACGCCATAACGTTTGCACAACGCATCGAGGCTGTTGCGCTGCCCCGGGTGACGTTCCCGGGCCATCATCAGGGTGTCGAGGATCGAGCAGTGCTGGGTGATGTCAGCACGATCCTTCTGGCCCATCAGCGCGAATTCGTTGTTGATGAAGCCAACGTCGAACGCCGCGTTATGGATGATCAGCTGCGCGCCTTTGATGAACTCGAAGAACTCGTCGGCGACTTCGTTGAAGCGCGGCTTGCCGACCAGGAACTCGTTGGTGATGCCGTGGACGCCGATGGCGCCTTCATCACTTTCACGATCCGGTTGCAGGTAAACGTGAAAGTGCCGGCCCGTCAGGCGCCGACCGATCAGTTCAACACAGCCGATTTCAATGATCCGGTGACCATCGGTCACCGGCATGCCGGTGGTTTCGGTATCGAGTACAACGGATCTGGTGGCCATCAGTGCTCAGCTCTCAACGGGTCAATCGTGCAAAAACGCGGATGTTAACACGCTCACGGTTCGCATCGCGCGCCGGCTTGAATGACACCCCACCAACCTGTAGGAGCTGCCGCAGGCTGCGATCTTTTGATGTTGGTTTTTAAAATCAAGATCAAAGGATCGCAGCCTGCGGCAGCTCCTACAGGGGGTATGTATTGGGAATCAGGTCTGTTTGTAACCGCGCACTTCATCAACGCCACGGTTGGCCAGTTGGTCCGCCCGTTCGTTGCCGTGATGGCCGATGTGGCCGCGCACCCATTTCCAGGTGACCTTGTGGCGGTTGACCTGCTCATCCAGCTCTTTCCACAGATCAGCGTTCTTCACCGGCTCCTTCGCCGCGGTTTTCCAGCCGCGCTTCTTCCAGTTGGCCATCCACTCGTTGATGCCCTTCATCACGTATTGCGAGTCGGTCACCAGCAGCACTTCACACGGACGCTTGAGCGCTTCAAGGCCGCGAATCGCGCCGAGCAGTTCCATGCGGTTATTGGTGGTGTTGGCTTCGCCGCCCCACAGTTCCTTTTCGACACCCTTGCACACCAGCAAGGCGCCCCAGCCACCCGGGCCGGGGTTGCCCTTGCAGGCGCCGTCGGTGAACAGTTCTACGCTATCGACGCTTTCGCTCATGCCACTCTATCCAGAAAAAATGCGTGTCTTGCCGATCACGGATCGACAATGACCTGGACCGGGACAAACCCGGTCACAAATAAAAGAAGGTTTACGGTTCGATACGGCGGCGATTGACCTTGGCCATCGGCAGCGGAATCAGCTTGCCCATCGGTTCGCGACGTTCCTGACGCAATGGCCGCAGCCCTACGACGATCTTGCGCGCGACCAATAAATAGAAGCCGCCGCCCGACAGTTGCCAGTCACCCGCCTTGCGTTCCCAGCCGGCCAGGCGGGCCTGCCACTTGGGTGACGCGAGCGGCGGACGATAGCACCCGAAGCGGCGTTTCTCCAGCGCAAAGCCCAGCAGGTTGAGCCAGTCGGCGACCCGCGACGGCGAGATGCAGCGCGCCTTTCGCAGGGCGTCGTGGGCGAAAACATGCCGCAGCCCCCAGGTGCTCCAGGGGTTGATGCCGATGATCAGCAAATGCCCGCCGGGGCGCACGCTGCTCGCTGCCTCACGCAGCAAACCGTGCGGCGACAGGCAAAAATCCAGACCGTGCTGCATCACCACCACATCGGCCGCGTGCTCGCTCAATGGCCAGGCTTGCTCTTCGCAGACAATTTCGACGCCGGGCAACGGCGCACCGAGGCGCACATTGCGCTGCACCTGCGGGGCCGACGGCGGGGTTTCGGCGGACGGGCCGTAATGCACCAGATAACCGCCGAAGAACCGACCGAGCTCGTCTTCGAGCATGCGCCGCTCTTCATCGAGCAGAAACTGCCCGAGCGGGCCGGACAGCCATTCACGGGCTGCACCGATCAGGGCCAGCCAGTCAGGATCAGCCTGTGCGAACGCTTTATCACTCATCGCATTCTCCAAAGCGCCAGGAACTACTAAGATGCGCCAATGTTTTCCGCTTGGCGAATTCCGACGATGATACAGATCAGTGCCCTGCCCGCGTTCACCGACAACTACATCTGGTTGTTACAGGATCACCGCACCCAGCGCTGCGCGGTGGTCGATCCCGGCGATGCCGCGCCTGTGCTGGCGTGGCTCGACGCCCATCCGGGCTGGGTGTTGAGCGATATCCTGATCACCCACCATCACCATGATCATGTCGGCGGCGTCGAACGCCTGAAAGCGGCGAGCGGCGCCAAAGTCTACGGGCCTGCCAGCGAAAGCATCCCGGCGCGCGACGTGGCGTTGAAGGATAACGACAGCGTCAGCGTGCTCGGCTGGGACTTCGCGGTCTATGCGGTGCCCGGTCACACCTTGGGACACATTGCCTATTACCACCACGGCCTGCTGTTTTGCGGCGATACGCTGTTCGCCGCCGGTTGCGGCCGGCTGTTCGAAGGCACCCCTGAGCAGATGCACCACTCGCTCGGCCGTCTTGCTGCGCTACCCGAAGATACGCTGGTCTACTGCACACACGAATACACCCTGAGCAATCTGAAGTTTGCCGCCGCCGTCGAGCCGGGCAACCCGGACATTGCCGCCCGTCTGGAAAAAGTCAGCCAGCAACGGCAAAACGGCGTGATGACCCTGCCCTCGACTCTGGCCCTGGAAAAGCTCACCAACCCGTTTTTGCGTACCTCTGAAACATTAGTTAAACAAAAAGTGGACGAACGGGAAGGCGCTCAAAACCGGGCGCCGAGCGAGGTTTTTGCGGCTCTGCGGGCATGGAAAGATAAGTTCTAAGTGACTCACGGCTTGGTACAAAATTTCTGAATGGTTGACCGCAGGGGGTGCGCTTTCTAGAATCGCCCGACATTTTTGCCCGGAACTTACTTCCAGCCAATGTCGTCATCCATACGTAAGTCCGTCAATTCAGACGCATTGACCCGCCTGGCGCAAGCCATCGCGGTGGCTGTGTCCGCCACGCTGGCGGGCTGTTCCAGCCATGCTCCGCAGACTGAAGCGACCCATACGCCCAACATTGCTGCGCGAGCCAAGCAGAAGCCGATCTGGCTGACCGAGAAGCCCAGCCCACAGGTTCCCCAGGACATCTGGGAACGCATGCGCCAGGGTTTCCAGTTGCAGGAAGGCCTTGGCGTGAACCCGCGCATCGAGCAACAGCGCCTGTGGTTCGCCAGTAACCCCTCTTTCCTTGAGAACGCCGGCGAACGCGGCAGTCTCTATATCCATTACATCGTTGAACGCCTCGAAGAACGCAACATGCCGCTGGAACTGGCTCTGCTGCCAGTGATTGAAAGCGCCTACAACCCGATGGCCTACTCGCGGGCCGATGCATCGGGGCTGTGGCAGTTCATTCCGTCCACCGGGCGTTACTTCAACCTGCGCCAGACCCGCTTCTACGACGGCCGCCGCGACATTACCGCGTCGACCACTGCGGCCATGGACTACCTGACCCGTCTGCACGACATGTTCAACGGTGACTGGCTGCTGGCCCTGGCGGCATACAACGCCGGCGAAGGCACGGTCAGCCGTGCCATCGAACGCAACGAGAAGCTCGGCCTGCCGACCGACTACTGGAACCTGCCACTGCCGGCGGAAACCCAGGCGTACGTGCCGAAGCTGCTGGCGCTGTCGCAAGTGGTGCTGGCGCCGGAAGCTTACGGGGTCAACCTCAACCCGATCGCCAACGAACCGTACTTCCAGGTCGTCGAAATCAACCAGCGCATGGACCTGTCCAAAGTCGCCGCGGTTGCCAACATCGACGAAGACGAACTGTTCCAGCTCAACCCGGCGTTCAAGCAGCGCACCACCATCGACGGCCCTCAGCATTTGCTGGTGCCAACATCGAAAGCGCAATTGTTGACCGCCAGCCTGCAGACCATGCGTCCTGATGAGCTGATCAGCAAACGTTCGCTGAAACCAGTGTTCGAAGGTGCCGATCCGTCGGAAGTGGCCAAGCTCAAGCGCGCCTATCGCGTCAAGCGTGGCGACAACCTCGGCTCCATCGCCAAGGCCAACAAGGTCGAAGTGAAGGATCTGCAGCGCTGGAACAAGCTCAGCGGCAAGAACCTCAAGGTTGGCCAGACCCTGGTCATGCAGGACACCACCAAGCGCAGCCCGGCACGCAAGTCCGGTCGGGTCAACACGGTGGTTGCCGCCAACAGCAAGACCAAAGGCAAGGACGACAGCGCGCAGCAGACCCAGTACAAGGTCAAGCGCGGCGACACGCTGTACGTGGTCGCCAAGCGTTTCAACGTTGAGATGCAACATCTCAAGCGCTGGAATCCGGGTGCGGGTAAAGCGTTGAAGCCGGGGCAGATGCTCACGGTTTATCAGCCGCACTGATGGAAGAGCCCCTGTGTTTACAGGGGCTTTTTTTTGGATCACGTTTTTGGGGTGTGCTTTAGATCCATCCCCCTCACCCCAGCCCTCTCCCCCAAGGGGGGCGAGGGGGAAAGGGAGCCGATCGGGGTCTTTTCAGAACCTGAGTTCGGCTCGGTATTGCACGTCGGTGCAACTCTCCCAAACACCGCAGTCAGTCCCCTCTCCCTCCGGGAGAGGGTTAGGGTGAGGGGCTCTTCGCGCAAACGATTAACCCCGCATTAACCCGCATCTTTTTCCTGTCCAGACAAGCTGTTACTGTACGGCCCACAAAGCCCAAGCCGCCTGGATCAGATCTGACTTGAAGCGTCCCCTCCTCCTGCTCCTGATCAGCCTGGCCTTGAGCTCAACCGCAAGCGCGACGATTACCGAAAGTCACGGTTATGCGCAATTCGGCACGCTCAAGTACCCGGCCAGATTTACCCACTTCGACTGGGTCAACCCGCAAGCGCCCAAGGGCGGTACGTTGCGGGTGATGGCGTTTGGCACCTTCGATACGGTCAACCCGTACACCTTCAAAGGCACCAGCCCGGTGACCACGCCGAATTTCCTCCAGTACGGCATCAACGAGCTGAACGAGCCGCTGATGGTCGGCACCGGCCAGTATTCGCCCTCCGGTGACGAACCCGCGTCCAGCTACGGTTTGATCGCGCAATCGGTGGAGTACAGCGAAGATCGCAGCTGGGTGGTGTTCAATCTGCGCCCCGAGGCGCATTTTCACGACGGCACGCCGATCACTGCTTATGACGTGGCGTTCTCCTATCGAACGCTGCTCAAGGACGGTCATCCGCTGTACCGCACCGCCCTGCAGGAAGTGTTGCGCGTCGACATCCTCAACAAACAGCGCATTCGATTCGTGCTGAAGCGTTCGGGCAACCCGCTGCTGATCCTGCGTCTGGGTGAATTGCCGGTACTGCCGCAGCATTACTGGAAAGGCCGCGACTTCAAAGCCACCACGTTCGAACCACCACTGGGCAGCGGCCCCTATCGCATCACCTCGGTGACGCCGGGCCGACAGTTGATCTTCGAACGGGTCAAGGATTATTGGGGCAAGGACTTGGCGGTCAATCGCGGCAAGTACAACTTCGATCGCATGGAAGTCGAGTTCTACCGTGACAGCGATGTCGCCTTCGAAGCGTTCAAGGCCGGCGAGTTCGACATCTACATCGAGCACCAGGCGAAGAACTGGGCCAACGGCTACAACTTCCCGGCGATTCGCCGTGGCGACGTGATCAAAGCGCAGATCCCGCATCAGATCCCGACCCAGAGTCAGGGCCTGTTCATGAACACCCGCCGCGCGACATTCTCGGACGTGAAAACCCGCGAAGCGCTCGGCCTGATGTTCGACTTCGAGTGGACCAATCGCGCCCTGTTCAGCGACGCCTACAAACGCACCACCAGTTACTACCCGAACAGCGAATTCAGCGCCAGCGGCCTGCCGGTCGGCCATGAATGGCTGATGCTCAAGCCGTACAAGGAGCAACTGCCGGCCAAGCTGTTCACCGAGCCGTTCACCCTGCCGAAAACCGACGGTCGCGGCATTCCCCGGGAAACCATGCGCAAGGCATTGGCATTGCTCGCCGAGGCCGGCTGGAAGCTCAACGGTCAGCGCCTGCAAAACGCTGCCGGCCAACCGTTGCGGTTCGAGCTGCTGCTGGTCAATCCGAACCTGGAACGCCTCTACCAGCCCTACATCGAGAACCTCAACAGCATCGGCATCGACGCGCGCCTGCGCACCGTGGATCGGGCGCAGTACAAACAACGCCTCGATCAATTTGATTTCGACATGATCTCGATGACGCTCAACCAGACCCTCAGCCCGGGCCTTGAGCAGTGGCAGTACTTTCACTCCAGCCAGGTCGGGGTCAAGGGCAGCAAGAATTACGCGGGCATCGCCAACCCGGTGGTCGATCACCTGCTCGAACAGTTGCTTGCCGCGCGCACTCGCGACGAGCAGGTCGCCGCCGGCAAGGCGCTCGACCGCGTGCTGCTCTGGCAGCATTACAGCATTCCCAACTGGTACCTCAATTATCACCGTCTGGCCTACCGCAACCGGTTGGCCTTCGTCACCACGCCGCCCTACACCCTGGGCCTGAGCGCATGGTGGCTGAAGTCTTCGGAGAAAGATCGATGAAACCCATCCGCGCCCTGCTCGTGCAGGCCAGCGGCTTGCTGTTCGCCGGGCTGGCCTTTGCCGCTCCGCAACACGCCGTGACCCTGTACAACGAGCCGCCGAAATACCCGACCGATTTCAAACATTTCGATTACGTGAACCCCGATGCGCCCAAGGGTGGCGTCTTCCGTCAGGCCGGTTTTGGTGGCTTCGACAGCCTCAACCCGTTTATCAGCAAAGGCGTGCCCGCCGATGACATCGGGCAGATCTACGACACGCTGACCAAGCACAGCCTCGATGAGCCCTTTACCGAATACGGCTTGATCGCCGGCAAAATCGAAAAAGCCCCGGACAACAGCTGGGTGCGTTTCTACCTGCGCCCCGAAGCGCGCTTCCACGACGGTCATCCGGTGCGCGCTGACGATGTGGTGTTCAGCTTCAACACGCTGACCAAGGAAGGCTCGCCGATGTTTCGCGGCTACTACAACGACGTCGCCGAAGTCATCGCCGAAGACCCGCTCAAAGTGCTGTTCAAGTTCAAGCACAGCAACAACCGCGAACTGCCGCTGATCCTCGGCCAATTGCCGGTGTTGCCAAAACACTGGTGGGCCGATCGTGATTTCACCAAGGGCAATCTGGAAATCCCCCTCGGCAGCGGCCCGTACAAGGTCGCCGAAGTGAAGGCTGGTCGCTCGATACGTTACGAGCGGGTCAAGGATTACTGGGGCAAAGACCTGCCGGTCAATCGCGGTTTCTACAACTTCGACACGATGACCAGCGATTACTACCGCGACAACACCGTTGCCGTCGAAGCGTTGAAGGCCGGGCAGTTCGATTACTGGCTGGAGATGACCGCGAAAAACTGGGCCAACGCTTACAACATCCCGGCGGTCACCGAGGGGCGTCTGATCAAGGAACAGATCGCCAACAGCAACCCGACCGGCATGCAGGGTTTTGTCTTCAATCTGCGCCGCCCGCTGTTTCAGGATGTGCGCGTGCGTCAGGCGCTCGGCCTGCTGTTCGATTTCGAATGGACCAACAAGCAACTGTTCAACGGTGCCTACTTCCGCACCCGCAGCTATTTCGAGAACTCGGAAATGGCCGCCACCGGCCTGCCCGACGCCGATCAGCGGGCGATCCTCGAGCCGTTCCGCAGCAAGCTGCCGGCGCAGGTATTCAGCGAAGCGTTCGAGAACCCGAAGACCGACGCCAGCGGCATGATCCGCACCCAGCAACGCGAGGCCTATCAGCTGCTGCAAGAGGCCGGCTGGAAGATCGTCGACGACAAAATGGTCGATGCCACCGGCAAACCGGTGGTCATCGAGTTTCTCCTCGCGCAGACCGAATTCGAACGCGTCTTGCTGCCGTTCAAACGCAACCTCAGCGACCTCGGTATTGATCTGGTGATCCGTCGTGTCGACGTTTCGCAGTACATCAACCGCGTGCGTTCGCGGGACTTCGACATGATGGTCGGCAGCTTCCCGCAGTCCAACTCGCCGGGCAACGAGCAGCGCGAATACTGGATGAGCGCCGCCGCCGACAAGGCCAGCAGCCGCAACACCATGGGCCTGAAGGATCCGATCGTCGATCAACTGGTCGAGAACCTGATCAATGCCGACTCGCGCAAAAGCCTGGTGGCCCACGCCCGTGCGCTGGATCGTGTGCTGCAATGGGGCTATTACGTAGTTCCCAACTGGCACATCAAGACCTGGCGCGTGGCTTACTGGAATCACATCGGTCACCCGAAGGTCTCACCCAAATACGACATCGGCATCAACACCTGGTGGGTCAAGCCTGACGCGAAACCGGCGATAGAAGTCGAAACCAAACTGCAAGCCGACCCTGTGGGCACGGAGTAATCAGATGCTGGCGTATATTTTTCGGCGACTGCTGCTGATCATCCCGACGCTGTTCGGCATCTTGCTGATCAACTTCGTGATCATCCAGGCCGCGCCCGGCGGCCCGGTGGAACAGATGATCGCCAAGCTCGAAGGCTTCGAGGGCGCCACCAGCCGCATCGCTGGCGGCGGCGCCGAAGTGTCGGTGGCCGGTTCGTCCTATCGCGGCGCGCAAGGGCTTGACCCGGCGCTGATCAAGGAAATCGAGCACATGTACGGGTTCGACAAATCGGCCCCTGAACGTCTGTGGATCATGGTCAAGAACTACGCGAAGCTGGATTTCGGCGACAGCTTTTTCCGCGACGCCAAGGTCATCGACCTGATCAAGGAAAAGATGCCGGTGTCGATCTCGCTGGGGCTGTGGAGCACGTTGATCATGTATCTGGTGTCGATCCCGCTGGGGATCGCCAAGGCCACGCGACACGGCAGTCACTTCGATGTGTGGACCAGTTCGGCGATCATCGTCGGCTACGCGATCCCGGCGTTCCTTTTTGCGATTCTGCTGATCGTGGTGTTTGCCGGCGGCAGTTATCTCGATTGGTTTCCGTTACGCGGGCTGACCTCGAACAACTTCGATGAACTGAGTTTCGGCGGCAAGATCCTCGATTACTTCTGGCACCTCGCGTTGCCAGTGACGGCGCTGGTGATCGGCAACTTCGCGACCATGACCCTGCTGACCAAGAACAGCTTTCTCGATGAGATCAACAAACAGTACGTGGTCACCGCCAAAGCCAAAGGCCTGACCCGCCATCGCGTGCTCTACGGCCACGTGTTCCGCAATGCGATGTTGCTGGTGATTGCCGGATTCCCCTCGGCGTTTATCGGCATCTTTTTCACCGGCTCGCTGCTGGTGGAAGTGATCTTCTCCCTCGACGGTCTCGGCCTGATGAGTTTCGAAGCGGCGATCAACCGCGATTACCCGGTGGTGTTCGGCACCTTGTTCATCTTCACCCTGCTCGGGCTGGTGGTGAAACTGATCGGCGACCTCACCTACACCCTGGTCGATCCGCGCATCGACTTCGAAAGCCGGGAGCATTGAGATGAACCTGTCCCCTCTCAACCGCCGCCGCTTCGAACTGTTCAAGGCCAACAAGCGCGGCTGGTGGTCGCTGTGGCTGTTTCTGGTGCTGTTCGGGCTGAGCCTCGGCGCCGAGCTGATCGCCAACGACAAGCCGCTGGTGGTGCATTACGACAACAATTGGTACTTCCCGGCGATCAAGCGCTACCCGGAAACCACCTTCGGTGGCGAATTCCCGCTGGAAGCCAACTACAAGAGCCCGTACATCCGCGAACTGCTCAAGGCCAAGGATGCGTGGGTGTTGTGGGCGCCGATTCCCTACAACTACCAAAGCATCAACTACGACCTGAAAGTTCCGGCGCCGGCGCCACCGTCGGCGGACAACCTGCTCGGCACTGACGATCAGGGCCGCGACGTGCTGGCGCGGGTGATTTACGGCTTCCGCATTTCCGTGCTGTTCGCGCTGACCTTGACCGTATTGAGTTCGATCATCGGCGTGATTGCCGGCGCATTGCAGGGTTTCTATGGCGGCTGGGTCGATCTGGCCGGGCAGCGTTTCCTGGAGATCTGGTCGGGGCTGCCGGTGTTGTACCTGCTGATAATTCTGGCCAGTTTCGTCCAGCCGAATTTCTGGTGGCTGCTGGGGATCATGCTGCTGTTCTCGTGGATGAGCCTGGTCGACGTGGTGCGCGCCGAGTTCCTCCGGGGTCGCAACCTCGAATACGTGCGCGCCGCGCGGGCGCTGGGCATGCAGAACGGTGCGATCATGTTCCGCCACATCCTGCCCAACGCGATGGTCTCGACCATGACCTTCATGCCGTTCATCCTCACCGGCGCCATCGGCACCCTGACCGCTTTGGACTTCCTCGGTTTCGGTTTGCCGGCCGGCAGTCCGTCGCTGGGTGAACTGGTCGCGCAGGGCAAATCCAACCTGCAAGCGCCGTGGCTAGGCATGAGTGCCTTCGCCGTGCTGGCATTGATGTTGAGTTTGCTGGTGTTTATCGGCGAGTCCGCTCGCGATGCCTTCGACCCGAGGAAGTGAAATGAATCAGGACAATCTGATCGAAGTGCGCGACCTCGCCGTCGAATTCGGTTTCGGCGAACGCGTACACCGGGTCGTTGAAGGCGTGAGTTTCGACATCAAGCGTGGCGAAACCCTCGCGTTGGTTGGCGAATCCGGCTCGGGCAAATCGGTGACCGCGCACTCGATCCTGCGCTTGTTGCCCTACCCGATGGCCCGTCATCCGGCCGGCAGCATCAATTACGCCGGGCAAAACCTGCTGGGCCTGAGCGAAAAGACCATCCGGCATATTCGCGGCAATCGCATCGCGATGATTTTTCAGGAGCCGATGACCTCGCTGAATCCCCTGCATTCGATCGAGAAGCAGATCAACGAAGTGCTCGGCATCCACAAGGGCCTGACCGGTAAAGTCGCGACCAAGCGCACGCTGGAGCTGTTGGATATGGTCGGCATCCCCGAGCCGCACAAGCGCCTCAAGGCCCTGCCCCACGAATTGTCCGGCGGCCAGCGCCAGCGCGTGATGATCGCCATGGCCCTGGCCAACGAGCCGGAACTGCTGATTGCCGACGAACCGACCACGGCGCTGGACGTGACCGTTCAGCTGAAAATCCTCGATTTGCTCAAGGAATTGCAGGCCCGATTGGGCATGTCGCTGCTACTGATCAGTCACGATTTGAACCTGGTGCGAAGAATTGCGCATCGTGTATGTGTCATGCAGCGCGGTTGCATCGTCGAACAGGCATCGTGCGCAGAGCTGTTCCGTTCGCCGCAGCATCCGTACACTCGGGAATTGCTCGGCGCGGAGCCCAGCGGAGGCCCGGCGAGCAATAAAATCGGCGCGCCGCTGGTTGAAGTCGAGGACCTGAAAGTCTGGTTCCCGATCAAGAAAGGCCTGCTCAAACGCACGGTGGATCACGTCAAGGCAGTGGACGGCATCAATTTCAGCCTGCCTCAGGGTCAGACTCTGGGGATTGTCGGCGAAAGCGGTTCCGGCAAATCCACGCTGGGTCTGGCGATTTTGCGGCTGATCGGCAGCAAAGGCGCGATCCGTTTTGAAGGCAAGCAGCTAGACTGCCTGACGCAGAACGAGGTTCGCCCGTTGCGTCGGGAGATGCAGGTGGTGTTTCAGGACCCGTTTGGCAGCCTGAGCCCGCGCATGTGTGTCAGTGACATCGTTGGCGAAGGCCTGCGGATTCACAAGATAGGCACCGCAACCGAACAGGAAGCGGCGATTATTGCGGCATTGAAGGAGGTAGGTCTGGATCCGGAAACCCGGCACCGCTACCCCCACGAATTTTCCGGTGGGCAACGGCAGCGAATCGCCATTGCCCGGGCCTTGGTGCTGAAACCGGCGCTGATCCTGCTGGACGAGCCGACTTCGGCGCTCGACCGGACGGTGCAGCGGCAAGTGGTGGAGCTGTTGCGTTCACTGCAAGCCAAGTACAACCTGACGTATTTGTTTATCAGCCATGACCTGGCTGTCGTCAAAGCGCTGAGCCACCAGTTGATGGTGGTCAAGCATGGCCAAGTGGTCGAACAGGGAGACGCGCAAAGTATTTTTGCCGCCCCCCAACATCCGTATACACAGCAGTTGCTGGAAGCCGCTTTTTTGGCACCAGCCACTGCGCAATAACCTGAAAGAGGAGCAACACATGGGTTTTCTCGCCGGTAAGCGCGTACTGATCGTCGGTGTCGCCAGCAAGCTGTCCATCGCATCCGGCATCGCTGCCGCCATGCATCGCGAGGGCGCTGAGCTTGCCTTCACTTATCAGAACGACAAACTGAAAGGTCGTGTTGAAGAATTCGCCCAAGGCTGGGGTTCGAGCCCTGAGCTGTGCTTCCCGTGCGACGTGGCCAGCGATGAAGAAATCGCCAAGGTCTTCGAAGCACTGAGCAAGAAGTGGGACGGTCTGGACTGCATCGTCCACTCCGTTGGTTTCGCCCCGGGCGACCAACTGGACGGCGACTTCACCGAAGCCACCACCCGTGACGGTTTCCGCATCGCGCACGACATCAGCGCCTACAGCTTCGTGGCCCTGGCCAAAGCCGGCCGCGAAATGATGAAAGGCCGCAACGGCAGCCTGCTGACCCTGTCGTACCTGGGCGCCGAGCGCACCATGCCGAACTACAACGTGATGGGCATGGCCAAGGCTTCGCTGGAAGCTGGCGTACGTTACCTGGCCGGTTCCCTGGGCCCGGACGGCACCCGCGTCAACTGCGTATCGGCTGGCCCGATCCGTACCCTGGCAGCCTCGGGCATCAAGAACTTCCGCAAGATGCTGGCCGCCAACGAAGCGCAAACCCCGCTGCGTCGCAACGTCACCATCGACGAAGTCGGCAATGCCGGCGCCTTCCTGTGCTCCGACCTGGCGTCGGGCATCAGCGGCGAAATCATGTACGTCGACGGCGGTTTCAACACCACCGCCATGGGCAACATCGAAGAGTGATCTTCGCTTAGCCGATAAAAAAACCCGCCTCTTCAGGCGGGTTTTTTTATGCCCCAAATTCTCGCAACAGTGAGCCTGCTCGCGATGGCGGTGGGTCAGCCGATGACGATGTTGAATGTGCGGACGCCATCGCTGGCAAGCCAGCTCCCACAGGTTTCTCGGGTGTTCACAAAATCCCGGTTCACTGCAGATCCCTGTGGGAGCTGCGGTGCGACGATTCGACTTGCCAGCGATGGGGCCCGAATCAACAGCGCTTCAGGGCCTGTTTGTGCGCATACATCGCGCCATCCGCGTCGGCGAGCAGGCGATCCACGGTTTCGTGGCGTTTGCCGTCGTATTCAATCTGCCCAACACTGAAGCGAATCGCATAACCCCGGTGCAACGTCGCATTACGCTCTTCAAGGATCTCCTTGAGCCGCGCCATGATCGCGTTGGTTTCGATATGGCTCGACCCCGTCAGCAGCGCGACAAATTCATCGCCGCCCAAGCGCCCGACCACATCACTCTCGCGAAAGGCAATGCGCAACACATCGGCAAAGGTCTTCAGCGCACTGTCGCCCTCGGCATGCCCATACAGATCATTGAACTGCTTGAAATCATTCAGGTCAAAAAACAGCAACGTCGCCGGCCGCTCCAGCCGGGCGCACGCGTCCAGCGCATGCTGGGCCAGTTGTTTGAAGCCACGACGATTGGACAGCAGCGTCAGCTCGTCCATGCTCGCCATCTGCACGGCGGTCAGCTCTTGCTCGGCCATTTCCGCGAGATCACGCAACAGCGCGCGTTCTTCGTCGTCGAGTTCACGGGGCTTGGTGTCGATCAGGCACAAGGTGCCCATTTTATTGCCATTGGGCACGGTCAGCGGGTAGCCGGCGTAAAAGCGAATATTCGGTTCGCCCGTGACCAGCGGATTGTCGTGGAAACGCACGTCCTCGCGGGCATCGGGCACCAGCAACAATTCGTTTTGCAGAATCGCGTGGCCGCAGAACGACACATCCCTCGACGTTTCGGTGGCGTCCAGGCCCACGCAGGACTTGAACCATTGCCGATCCTTGTCCACCAGCGTCACCAGCGCGATCGGCACATTGAACAGGCGTTTGGCCAAGCGCGTCAGCCGATCAAAACGCTCCTCGGGCGCCGAATCAAGCAGATCGAGCCCGTGCAACACCTGAATCCGCGCAGCTTCATTGGCAGGTTTTCCTGGAACCAGCATTCGTACACTCCATTGTCATCAATGCACTTGAGCGTAGCGCAAATCAGCGAGGCTTCACCCCGTCAGATCCCCGCCACCGGACACGGCCCGCCAGCATCGGCCCAGAGCTTGAATTGCGCGACGAAAATATCGTGCGGCACCGGCACCGGCGCGCGACCTGCCCCAGGATTCCAGCCCCAGAGCACCAATTTATCCTCACTGACGTGTTTGATCAGCGCGGCGAAGTCGCGATCGCCATTGCTCGAACGGTCCTTGATCATCGCGCAAAGCTTGTCTGGCGGCAGGCCAATCCAGGCCATTTTGTGCGACGCCGGCGGCAGGCTCCAATGCGGCGCACCCGGCGGTGCGTGCGGGCCGTAACTGGCCGGCGGATTGTTTTCTGCGTGACAGGTTGCACAGGGCAAACCGGCCGCCCCCTTGCCGTCCATGCCGCGCACCACGTTCATGGCGTGGGGGATGCCAGCGTCGAACTGCAATGGCGAATCACCAGGAATGTGGCAATTCTGGCAACGCGGGCTCTGGAAGACTTTCTGCACCGTGTTGAAGGCTTTCAAGGCCTCCTGATCCTCCGCGAACAAGTCCGACGCATAACCGCCGAGCCCCAGCAGAATCAACGTCCCCAACAACAGATGTCGTTTCATCTCACACCCCCGACAGTTGCAGTGGCAGTTCACGCAGGCGTTGCCCGGTCAGGGCGAACACCGCGTTGGCCACCGCCGGTGCGGTCGGCGGCACACCGGCCTCACCGATGCCGCCGGGTTTGTCGCTGCTGGGCACAATGTGCACTTCGACCAGCGGCATCTCGTTGAGCCGCAGCACCTGATAATCGTGATAGTTGGACTGCAACACCGCACCGTCCTTGAGCGTCAGTTTGCTGTGCAGCGCCATGCCCAGGCCGAAGGTGATGCACGACTCCATCTGCGCGGCGATGCTCTGCGGGTTCACCGCAATCCCGCAGTCCACCGCGCAAACCACGCGGTGCACACGGATCGCCAGATTGTCCTGCGACACCTCGGCGACTTGCGCGACGTAGCTGCCGAATGATTCGTGTACGGCGACGCCGAGCGCATGACCGTCCGGCAGTGGCGCTTTCCAGTCAGCCTTCTCTACCGCCAGATTGAGTACGCCCAAATGCCGAGGATGATCCTTGAGCAAGGTGCGTCGGTACTCGACCGGATCCTTACCGGCCGCCGTGGCCATTTCATCGATCAGCGACTCCATGACGAAACCGGTGTGGCTATGGCCCACCGAGCGCAGCCACAGCACATTGATGCCGGTCTGCGGCGAATGCAGATCGACCTGATGATTGGCCAGGCCTTTGACATAAGGGCTATCGGCAACGCCTTCGACCGAGGTCGGGTCGATGCCGTTCTTGACCATCGTCGCCTCCATCAGCGTGCCGGTCATGATCGACTGCCCGACCAGCACGTGTTGCCAGCTCGAGGGCAAACCATCAGCGCCCAAGCCGATTTTCGCCTGATGCAGGAACATCGAACGGTAATAACCGCCACGAATATCGTCCTCGCGCGACCACACGGTTTTCACCGGCATCGCCGCGGCTTTCGCCACTTGCACCGCTTCGGCGACGAAATCCGAGGTAGGGTTGGCCCGGCGGCCAAAACCGCCGCCGAGGAATTCAGTGTGGATTTCCACCTGCTCCGGCTTCAGCCCGGTGATCTTGCCGGCGACCATTTGATCGAGGGTCTGAAACTGCGTGCCGGTCCAGATTTCGCATTTTTCAGCGCTGATCTTTACCGTGCAGTTGAGCGGCTCCATCGGCGCGTGGGCCAGATACGGCACGCTGTATTCGACATCAATCTTCTTCGCCGCTTTGCCAAAACCGCCCTTGGCATCTCCGGCCTGACTGGCTGACGTGCCTTGTGTCGTGGCCAGTTTGCGGAAACTTTCCAGCAGCTTTTCACTGCTCAGATCGGCGTGCGGGCCTAGATCCCAATCGATCTTCAGCGCATCCCGCCCCAGCTTCGCCGCCCAATAATGATCGGCAATCACCGCGACACCGGTCGGCACCTGCAGCACTTTGTGTACGCCGGGTATCGCCAACGCCTCGGCGCCTTCGAAGGATTTGACGCTGGCGCCAAACACCGGGGCGCGCGCGACCATCGCCGTCATCAGTCCTTCGAACTGCACATCCATGCCGAACTTGGCGCGGCCGGTGATTTTCTCTGGAGTGTCGAGGCGCTTGGTCGGTTTGCCAATGACTTTCCAGTCTTTGGCCTCCTTGAAAGTGATCGACTTCGGATCCGGCACGGGGAGTTGCCCGGCGGCGTCCGCCAGCTCGCCGTACGTCGCACGTTTATCGCCAGCAATCACCACGCCTGACTCGGTGCGAATCGCCGAGGGCGCCACTTCAAAACGCTTCGCTGCTGCTTCGACCAACATCTGCCGCGCCGTCGCGCCCGCCAGCCGGTAGCGATCAAACTCCATCCAGGTCGACGTCGACCCGCCGGTAATCTGCATGCCGCCAAACCCCGGCATGCCGTAATCCGCCGCCGATGCGGGGGAATGCTCGACGCGGATTTTCGACCAGTCAGCGTCCAGTTCCTCGGCAATCAACATGGTCAGGCCGGTCCAGATGCCCTGGCCCATCTCCGAATGCCCGAGCAGCACGGTGACGCTGTTGTCCGCCGCGATGCGCAAGAACGCATTCGGCGCAAAGACCTTGCCTTCGTTCTCGGCTGCATAGGCAAACTTGTGCCCGCCAGGAACGACAAACGCCACCACCAGGCCGCCGCCCAACACGGCGCTGCCTTTGAGAAAACCCCGACGCGATACAGGACTGTTCATCGTCTATCTCCCCACAAAATCAGCCGATTTCCGAAGCACGCTTTACTGCCGCGCGGATTCGGGGATAGGTGCCGCAGCGGCAGATGTTGCCGGACAGCGCCTGATCGATATCGCTGTCGGTGGGTTTGGGGATTTTCGCCAGCAGCGCGGCAGCAGACATGATCTGCCCCGACTGGCAGTAACCGCACTGCACCACGTCGAGTTCGGCCCAGGCTTGCTGCACCGGGTGCGAACCGTCGGTGGACAGGCCTTCGATGGTGAGGATTTTCTGCCCGTGGGCCACGGCGGTCGCGGGCGTAATGCAGGCGCGCAGCGGCGCCCCGTCAACGTGCACGGTGCAGGCTCCGCACTGGGCCATGCCACAGCCAAATTTGGTGCCGGTCAGGTGCGCGACATCGCGCAGAACCCAGAGCAACGGCATGTCCGCGGGGACATCGAGCTCCTGATCCTTGCCATTGATATTCAAGGTCAGCATCGGGGGATTTCCTCAGACTCACGGTGTTCTGAAGGGGCGCCGCTGTGGCCATCAATGCCTACGCGCGCCTCGGCTTATCCCTTTCAGCAAAGCCTAATTTGCGCTTGAAGCCAGACGTTGCGACCACCGGTCATGCAGATGTCGACTTTAATCCTACAGTTGATAACGGCTCGCACCCGAGCCATCAGAAGGCACGTCATCAGCGAAACCGGTCCGCGCCCACCGCGCGGGTTATCCATCACATTGGTCTGGAGTAGCGAACATGGGATTTGTCACCACCAAAGACGGCGTCGAAATCTTCTACAAGGATTGGGGCCCGAAAGACGCGCCGGTGATCCACTTCCACCACGGCTGGCCGCTGAGCTCGGACGATTGGGATGCGCAGATGCTGTTTTTTCTCGGCAAAGGCTTTCGGGTGGTTGCCCATGATCGCCGTGGGCACGGGCGTTCGAGCCAGGTCTGGGATGGCCACGATATGGATCATTACGCCGACGATACGCTGGCAGTGGTTAATCATTTGGGCGTGAAGAACGTGGTGCACGTCGGCCACTCGACCGGTGGTGGTGAGGTGATTCATTACATCGCCCGGCATGGTCAGGACAACGTCGCCAAGGGCGTGTTGATCAGTGCGGTGCCGCCGCTGATGGTGCAGACCGAGAGCAATCCGGGTGGGCTGCCGAAATCGGTGTTCGATGAGTTTCAGGCGAATTTGGCGGCGAATCGCGCGCAGTTTTATCGGGATATTCCGACGGGGCCTTTCTATGGCTACAACCGGCCGGGCGCCACGCCTTCGGAGGGGATCATTGCCAACTGGTGGCGTCAGGGCATGATCGGCGGCGCAAAAGCCCATTACGACGGGATCGTCGCGTTTTCGCAGACGGATTTTACTGAGGATCTGAAGAAGGTCACCGTGCCGGTTTTGGTGATGCATGGTGAGGATGATCAGATTGTGCCGTATGCGAACTCGGGGCCGTTGTCGGCGAAGTTGCTGCCCAATGGCACGCTGAAGTCGTATCCGGGGTTTCCGCACGGGATGCCGACGACAGAGGCCGAAACAATCAACGCGGATCTTTTAGCCTTTATTCGCGGCTGAGTTGAGCGGCAGCCATACACTCCCCCTGTGGGAGCTGGCTTGCCAGCAAGGGCGGCGGCACATTCAACATCCTTGTTGCCTGACCTACCGCTATCGCTGGCAAGCCAGCTCCCACAGTGTTTTGTGCCAACCCGCAATTCTGTGATCCACACCAATCCCTTGTAGCAGCCAGCCTGC
>NZ_RWIL01000172.1:0-43820 GCF_009764635.1 Pseudomonas sp. PB103
TGCCGCAGGCTGCGATCTTTTGACGTTCAAGATCAAAAGATCGCAGCCTGCGGCAGCTCCTACATGACTCCGTGTTGTTTCAGGGCCCATTCGACGTGTTCTTGTACCAGCTCTGACGGATAGTCCCGCCGCGCCTTCAACGCTTCCAGCACCGGAATGCTCGACGGCGCGTTACCGAGCCCCACTGCCAGATTACGCAACCAGCGCTCATACCCGGCGCGGCGCAGCGGTGAGCCTTCGGTGCTGCTGAGGAATTTATCCTCGTCCCACATAAACAACTCAGCCAGTTCCGCGTTGTCGAGATTGTGCCGTGGCTTGAAGTCGCTTTCGCCGGAAGGTTTGGCGAAGCGGTTCCACGGGCAGGCGATCTGGCAGTCGTCGCAGCCGAACACGCGGTTGCCGATCAGCGGGCGCAGGTCTTCAGGAATTGCGTTTTTCAGTTCGATGGTCAGGTACGAAATGCAGCGGCGCGCGTCCAGCACATACGGGCCGACGAACGCGTTGGTCGGGCAGATGTCGAGGCACGCGGTGCAGCGGCCGCAATGTTCAGTGCTGTGCGGCTCATCCACCGGTAACGGCAGATCGACGAACAATTCGCTGAGGAAGAAATAACTGCCAGCCTTGCGATTCAATACCAAGGTGTTTTTACCGATCCAGCCCAGTCCAGCCTGTTCGGCGATGGCTTTTTCCAGCACCGGCGCGCTGTCGACAAAGGCACGGAAACCGAACGGACCGATCTCGGATTGAATCTTGTCGGCCAATTGTTGAACGCGTTTACGGATCAATTTGTGGTAATCGCGGCCCAAGGCATAACGCGAGACGTAGGCTTTTTCCGGTTGGGCCAGGCGTTTGGCCATTTCGGTGTCGCCGGGCAGGTAGTCCATGCGCAGCGAAACCACGCGCAAGGTGCCCGGCACCAGTTCTTCCGGGTGCGAACGTTTGCTGCCGTGGGCGCCCATGTAATCCATTTCGCCGTGGTAGCCGGCCTCGAGCCAGCGCGCGAGGTGTTGCTCGTGCTCGGCGAGATCCAGACCGCTGATGCCGACTTGCTGAAAGCCCAGCTCGCGGCCCCAATCCTTGATCGATTGGGCGAGGGCGGGCAGGTCTGTGGTGATGGCGGACATGAGGCGAGAGAAACCGGAGCTGAGATGCGTATAATTCTGCCAGACATCGGAGCCCGAAGACGCATGCCGCACACGAAAGATCAATTACCCGACGCGCTGTATGGCGCCGCACAGGTGCGCGAACTCGATGCACGGCTGATTGCCGCCGGCACGCCGGGCTTCGAATTGATGCAGCGCGCCGCGCATGCGACCTGGCGAGCATTGGTTCGGCAATGGCCATCGGCGACTGAGCTGACGGTGCTGACCGGACATGGCAACAATGCCGGTGACGGTTACCTGGTCGCGGCCATGGCCCGGCGAGCCGGGTGGAACGTACACGTTTTGGCGGTCGGCGATCCGCAGCGCCTGCAGGGCGATGCTGCACTGGCCCATGCCGAGGCATTGGCGGAAGGTGTCGCGGTCCAGGGCTGGCAGGCTCAGAGCGAACTGCGCGGGATCATTCTCGATGCATTGCTCGGTACGGGTCTGAGCGGGGATGTGCGCGAGCCTTACGTGTCGGCGATCAAGGCCATCAACGCCAGCGGTCTGCCGGTGACGGCCGTCGATATCCCTTCCGGACTGAGCGCTGACACCGGTCACGTGCGGGGTGTCGCCGTGCGAGCCGATCTGACGGTGACCTTCATTGGCCTGAAAATCGGCCTGTTCACCGGGGACGCGGCGGATCATATCGGTGAATTGCTGTTTAACGATTTACAGGCCAGTGCCGACATCTATCGTGACCTACCGCTCATCGCTCAGCGGCTTAACGCGGCTAATCTTCCAAAGTTGGCGACGCGTGCGCCGGCTGCGCACAAGGGCCGTTTCGGCCACGTGCTGTTGATCGGTGGCGATCACGGTTTTGGCGGGGCGATTTTACTCAGCACCGAAACGGCCCTGCGCAGCGGCGCGGGCATGGTTTCGCTGGCGACCCGTCCTGAACATGTCCCGGCAGCGTTGACGCGAGTGCCAGAAGGGATGGCGCTCGGGACTTCTTCAGCCAATCAGTTGATGGCTTTGCTGGAGAAAGTCTCTGTGCTGGTGGTGGGGCCGGGGTTGGGGCAGGCCAGTTGGGGGCGTGCGTTGTTGTCGGCGGCAGCCAATGCGGCATTGCCGCAAGTGTGGGACGCCGACGCACTGAACCTGCTCGCTAGTGGTTTCGTTGATCTGCCCAAGGACTGCGTGATCACGCCGCATCCGGGTGAAGCGGCGCGGTTGCTGGGAATCAGCACCGCGCAGGTGCAGGCGGATCGACCGGCGGCGGCGCTGGCATTGAGCAAAAAATATTCAGCGGTGGTCGTGCTCAAAGGCGCGGGCAGCCTGATTGCTCATCCCGATGGCCGTCTGGCGTTGTGTCACCAAGGGCATCCCGCCATGGCCACTGCGGGACTCGGTGATGTGTTGGCCGGTGTGACCGGTGCGCTGCTGGCGCAAGGCATGGACGGTTTTGATGCCGCTTGCCTGGCGGTCTGGCTGCACGCCAATGCGGGGATGCAACAAGGCAAATTGGGCCGTGGGCTGGCGGCCAGTGATCTGATTCCAGCCATTCGTCAGTTGTTGGAGGAGCAAGCACCGTGTCTGAAGTAACCCTGTACCTGGCCGATGAACAGGCCATGAGCGACTTTGGCGCACGGATCGCCCGCGTGACCCAGGGCCATGGCCTGATTTTTCTTGAAGGCAATCTGGGGATGGGCAAAACCACGCTGTCGCGGGGCATCATTCGTGGGCTCGGTCATGTCGGCGCAGTAAAAAGTCCGACCTTCACCCTGGTTGAGCCCTACGAGATCGGCGACGTCCGCGCCTTCCACTTCGACCTGTATCGATTGGTCGATCCGGAAGAACTTGAGTTTCTCGGCATCCGCGACTATTTCGAAGACGATGCCCTGTGCCTGATCGAGTGGCCCGATAAAGGTGCAGGCTTTTTGCCAAAGCCTGACCTGACCATTACCATTAGCCCGCAAGACAGCGGGCGTTCGCTGAAAATTTTATCCCAGGGCTCGCGTGGCGAGGCCTGGTGTGCCGCTTTGGCATTGGAATCCAATTAAATGATGGGGTTAGGTATGCGCTTTCGCGCGTTGGTGGCTGCCGTTGGACTGTTGTTGATGGCAGTAACCGTCAACGCTGTGGCCGATTCAAAGGTCAACAGCGTGCGCTTGTGGCGAGCGCCGGATAACACGCGACTGGTCTTCGACCTCAGTGGACCGGTGCAGCACAGCGTCTTCACCCTGACCGCGCCGGATCGGCTGGTGATCGACATCAATGGTGCGACCCTCGGTGCGCCATTGAATGTGCAGACCGCCAACACGCCGATCACCGCGATGCGTTCGGCTCAGCGCACGCCGACCGATCTGCGGGTGGTCATTGACCTGAAGAAAGCCGTCACCCCGAAAAGCTTCTCGCTGGCGCCGAATGGCCAATACGGCAACCGTCTGGTGGTCGATCTGTTCGATAACGCAGCCGATGCCGAACCTGCACCTGCGCCGACACCTTCGGTCGCAACCGTACCAGCCGTGCCAGTGACCCCGACAGAGCCGGCGATCAAGTTGCCGCCAGCCCCGGCCGGCAAGCGCGACATTATTGTGGTGATCGACGCCGGCCACGGTGGCGAAGACCCGGGTGCATCCGGCTCGCGCGGTCAGCGTGAGAAAGATGTGGTGTTGCAGATCGCTCGCGAATTGCAGCGTCAGGTCAACGGCATGAAAGGCTTCCGCGCCGAACTGACCCGTACTGGCGACTACTTCATCCCGTTGCGTGGCCGTACCGAAATCGCCCGCAAGAAGGGCGCTGACCTGTTCGTATCGATTCACGCCGACGCCGCGCCTTCGGCGGCCGCTTTTGGCGCCTCGGTGTTTGCCCTGTCTGATCGCGGCGCCACCTCGGAGACCGCGCGTTGGCTGGCCGACAGCGAAAACCGTTCCGACCTGATCGGTGGTGCCGGCAACGTCAGCCTCGACGACAAGGACCGCATGCTCGCGGGCGTGCTGCTCGATCTGTCGATGACTGCCTCGCTGACCTCCAGCCTTAACGTCGGCCAGAAAGTCCTGACCAACATCGGTCGCGTCACGCCGCTGCACAAACAGCGTGTGGAGCAGGCCGGGTTCATGGTGCTGAAGTCGCCGGACATCCCGTCGATCCTGGTCGAAACCGGCTTCATCTCCAACGCCAACGAAGCCAACAAGCTCTCGGCCTCGGGCCACCAGCAAGCGCTGGCGCGCTCGATCAGCAGCGGCGTGCGGCAGTTCTTCCAGCAGAATCCGCCACCGGGCACCTACATTGCCTGGCTGCGTGACTCCGGCAAGATCGCCCAAGGCCCGCGTGATCACCGCGTCGGCCCGGGTGAAACGCTGGCGATGATCGGTGTGCGCTATCAGGTGTCGCCGGCCACATTGCGCAGTGCGAACAACCTGAAAAGCGATGAGCTGAAAGTCGGCCAGCACCTGACCATTCCTGGCACCGAACTGGCGTCCAAAGAATGAACGAAGTGCTGAACGCTGCCGCGCGCATCGAACTGCTCAGCCCACGGCTGGCGAACCAGATTGCCGCCGGTGAGGTGGTTGAACGTCCGGCTTCGGTGATCAAGGAGTTGCTGGAAAACAGCCTCGACTCCGGCGCCAAGCGCATTGATGTCGACGTCGAGCAGGGCGGCGTCAAACTGCTGCGCGTACGCGACGATGGCAGCGGCATTTCCGCCGATGACCTGCCGCTGGCGCTGGCCCGTCACGCCACCAGCAAGATCCGCAACCTCGAAGACCTCGAACAAGTGATGAGCCTCGGTTTCCGGGGTGAGGCACTGGCGTCGATCAGCTCCGTGGCGCGGCTGACGCTGACCTCGCGTACCCGCGATGCCGAGCAAGCCTGGCAGGTCGAAACCGAAGGCCGTGACATGGCGCCGCGGGTGCAACCGGCGGCGCATCCGGTCGGCACCTCGGTGGAAGTCCGTGACCTGTTCTTCAACACTCCGGCGCGGCGCAAATTCCTCAAGACCGAAAAAACCGAATTCGATCACCTGCAAGAAGTGATCAAGCGTCTGGCGCTGGCGCGTTTTGACGTCGCGTTCCATCTACGCCACAACGGCAAAACCATCCTCAGCCTGCACGAGGCCCACGATGATGCGGCCCGCGCCCGGCGTGTGGCGGCGATCTGCGGCTCGGGGTTCCTTGAGCAGGCACTGCCCATCGAGATCGAGCGCAACGGCTTGCACCTGTGGGGCTGGGTCGGTTTGCCGACCTTCAACCGCAGCCAAGCGGATTTGCAGTATTTCTTTGTGAATGGCCGGGCAGTGCGCGACAAACTGGTCGCCCATGCGGTGCGCCAGGCCTATCGCGACGTGCTGTTCAATGGTCGCCACCCGACGTTTGCGTTGTTTTTCGAGGTCGATCCGGCAGCCGTCGACGTCAACGTGCACCCGACCAAACACGAAGTGCGCTTCCGTGACGGGCGCATGGTGCATGACTTCCTGTATGGCACGCTGCATCGCGCGTTGGGTGATGTGCGTCCGGAAGACCAACTGGCCGGCTCAGTAACCACCGCCATCGTTCGTCCAAGCGGCCTCGATGCCGGGGAATTCGGCCCGCAAGGTGAAATGCGTCTGGCGGCCAATGCGCTGCTGGAGCAATCGCAGGCGCAACCGGCGTTCAATACCTCGTCCGGTGCCAGCGCTGGCGGCGCTTACCAGTATCAGTACACGCCGCGGCCGCAGTCAGGCATGCCGCCGGCTGCCGAGGCGCAGGCGGCATATCGCGAGTTTTTCGCGCCGTTGCCTGAAGCCAACGCCAACGCGCTGCCCGCCGGTCAGGAAGACATTCCACCGCTTGGTTACGCATTGGCGCAACTCAAGGGCATCTACATTCTGTCTGAGAACGCTCAAGGCCTGGTTTTGGTGGACATGCACGCCGCGCACGAGCGAATCATGTATGAACGCTTGAAGATCGCCATGGCCAGCGAAGGCTTGAGCGGCCAGCCATTGCTGGTGCCGGAGTCGCTGGCCGTCAGTCAGCGCGAAGCCGATTGTGCTGAAGAGCACGCGGCATGGTTCCAGCGTCTGGGCTTTGAATTACAGCGTCTGGGCCCGGAAACCCTGGCGATCCGTCAGATTCCGGCCTTGTTGAAGCAGGCCGAAGCCAACCGCCTGGTCGGTGACGTGCTGTCGGACTTGATGGAATACGGCACCAGCGACCGGATTCAGGCACACCTCAACGAATTGCTCGGCACCATGGCCTGCCACGGCGCGATCCGCGCCAACCGGCGCCTGGCCCTGCCGGAAATGAACGGCCTGCTGCGCGACATGGAAAACACCGAGCGCAGCGGTCAATGCAACCATGGCCGACCGACCTGGACCCAACTGGGCCTGGACGATCTGGACAAACTGTTCCTGCGCGGTCGTTGATGAATCAGCTCCCTCCAGCGATTTTTCTGATGGGCCCGACCGCTGCGGGCAAGACCGATCTGGCCATCGAGCTGACCAAGGTGCTGCCGTGCGAGCTGATCAGTGTCGATTCGGCGTTGGTCTATCGCGGCATGGACATCGGTACCGCCAAGCCTTCGAAAGAACTGCTGGCCGAATATCCGCACCGTTTGATCGACATCCTCGACCCGGCCGAAGCCTATTCGGCTGCGGATTTCCGTCGCGATGCCCTGCAAGCCATGGCTGAAATCACCGCACGCGGAAAAATTCCGCTGCTGGTCGGCGGCACGATGCTCTATTACAAGGCTTTGGTTGAAGGTCTGGCGGATATGCCAGCGGCCGATGCGGAGATCCGCGCGCAGATCGAAGAAGAAGCTGCACGCCTTGGCTGGCAAGCCTTGCACGATCAATTGGCGATCATCGACCCGGTGTCGGCGGCGCGGATTCACCCGAACGATCCGCAGCGCTTGAGTCGGGCGCTGGAAGTTTATCGGGTCAGCGGTCAGAGCATGACCGCCCTGCGTCAGCAACAATCTGCGCAAAGTACTGAAGCAGCCGCTTCGGGACTGCAACAATTGCCCTATACTGTCGCGAACTTGGCCATTGCCCCGGCAAATCGTCAGGTATTGCACGAGCGCATTAAACAAAGATTCACAAATATGTTGGAACAGGGATTCATCGACGAGGTCGTAGCCCTGCGTAAAAGAAGTGACCTGCATGCCGGGTTGCCGTCTATACGTGCAGTAGGTTACCGCCAAGTCTGGGATTACCTGGATGGCAAGCTGACGTTGGCCGAAATGCAAGAGCGCGGCATCATCGCCACGCGCCAATTGGCCAAACGCCAGTTCACCTGGCTGCGCAGCTGGGAAGATTTACACTGGCTGGACAGTCTTGATTGCGACAATCTGCCACGCGCCTTGAAATACCTTGGGACCATCTCCATATTGAGCTGAGTCCTTGCAATTGCCGTCTATCCTTGGGGGTGTGACGGCCAAAGCCATCTGAATTACCTATTTTTTATTATTGAATCCTTAAAGGAGTGCGGCACATGTCAAAAGGGCATTCGCTACAAGACCCTTACTTGAATACTTTACGTAAAGAGAAAGTTGGGGTTTCCATCTACCTGGTCAACGGTATCAAACTGCAAGGCACGATCGAGTCGTTCGACCAGTTCGTGATCCTGCTGAAGAACACCGTGAGCCAGATGGTTTACAAACACGCTATCTCGACAGTCGTGCCGGTTCGTCCAATTCGTCTGCCTAGCGCAACCGAATCCGAAGCAGGTGACGCTGAGCCAGGTAACGCCTGATAGGAGTCTCCTTTGTTCTTTGAGCGCCACGGTGGTGGTGAACGAGTGATCCTCGTTCACTTGGATGGACAGGACCCTGAGGCGCGCGAAGATCCGCAGGAGTTTCAGGAATTGGCTAATTCGGCGGGCGCCGAGACCGTTGCGTTTTTTAACGTGCCGCGTCATCGGCCAACCGCCAAATTCCTGATCGGCAGCGGCAAGGTCGAGGAGCTGCGCGACCTGGTCAAGGCTGAAGAAGCCGATCTGGTGATTTTCAATCACATCCTCACGCCCAGTCAGGAACGTAACCTCGAACGTGTTTTCGAGTGTCGCGTGATCGACCGTACCGGTCTGATTCTCGATATCTTCGCCCAACGCGCCCGTACCCATGAAGGCAAGCTCCAGGTCGAACTGGCCCAGCTTGACCACATGAGCACCCGCCTGGTTCGTGGCTGGACTCACCTTGAGCGTCAAGGTGGCGGTATTGGCATGCGCGGCCCGGGTGAAACCCAACTCGAAACCGACCGTCGTCTGCTGCGGGTGCGCCTGCGTCAGATCAAGGGCCGGCTGGAGAAAGTGCGCAGCCAGCGCGAGCAATCGCGTCGCGGCCGCTCCCGTGCGGACATTCCTACCGTGTCGCTGGTGGGCTATACCAACGCCGGCAAATCCACACTCTTCAACAACGTGACGAAATCCGACGTGTACGCAGCCGACCAGTTGTTCGCCACGCTCGATCCGACCCTGCGCCGTCTGGATCTGGACGACTTGGGGCCGATTGTCCTGGCGGACACGGTGGGCTTCATTCGTCACTTGCCGCACAAGCTGGTCGAGGCATTTCGGTCTACGCTCGAAGAGTCGAGCAATTCCGACCTGCTGTTGCACGTGATCGATGCGGCCGAACCGGATCGCATGTTGCAGATCGAGCAGGTGATGCTGGTGCTGGGCGAGATCGGAGCCCAGGACTTGCCGATCCTCGAGGTCTATAACAAACTCGATTTGCTTGAAGGCGTTGAGCCACAAATCCAGCGCGACGAAAACGGCAAGCCCCAGCGGGTCTGGCTGTCGGCGCGTGATGGCAGTGGTCTGGAATTGCTTGAGCAAGCCATTGCCGAGTTGCTCGGCGGTGATTTGTTTATCGGTACCTTGCGCTTGCCGCAACGATTCGCGCGACTGCGTGCGCAGTTTTTCGAACTCGGTGCGGTGCAGAAAGAAGAACACGACGAAGAAGGCATCAGTTTGCTGGCCGTTCGTTTGCCCCGTGTCGAGTTGAATCGACTGGTAAGCCGCGAAGGATTGCAGCCGATGGAATTCATCGAGCAACACACTTTGCAATAAAAGCCTGAAGAAGCGGTTGTGCCGTAACGGCAGGCATTCTGTAGCATTGGTCGGCGCGCCGTGGGTGCGTCTTTGCTTTATCAGATGGAGAGCGCTATGGCTTGGAATGAGCCGGGTGGCAACTCGAATAATCAGGATCCTTGGGGTGGCAAGCGCCGCAATAACGGCGACCGCAAGGGGCCACCGGATCTCGACGAGGCCTTCCGAAAGCTGCAGGAAAGCCTGAACGGGTTGTTCGGTGGTGGTAAGAAACGCGGTGATGACGGCGGTGGTTCGGGTCGCAGTGGTGGTGGCTTCGGCGCCCTGCTCGGCATCGGCCTGGTCGTGCTCGCGGCTGTCTGGCTGTACAGCGCGGTGTATGTGGTCGACGAGCAGGAGCAAGCCGTGGTGCTGCGCTTCGGCAAGTACTACGAGACGGTTGGTCCGGGCCTGAACATCTATTTCCCGCCGATCGACAAGAAGTACATGGAAAACGTCACGCGTGAGCGGGCGTACACCAAGCAGGGCCAGATGCTGACCGAAGACGAGAACATCGTCGAAGTGCCGCTGACCGTGCAGTACAAGATCAGCAATCTGCAGGATTTCGTGCTGAACGTTGATCAGCCGGAAATCAGCCTGCAGCACGCGACCGACAGCGCCCTGCGCCACGTGGTGGGTTCCACCGCCATGGACCAGGTGCTGACCGAAGGTCGTGAGCTGATGGCCAGCGAAATCAAGGAGCGTCTGCAACGCTTCCTCGATACCTATCGCACCGGTATCACCGTCACTCAGGTCAACGTACAGAGCGCAGCGGCACCGCGTGAAGTGCAAGAAGCCTTCGATGACGTGATCCGCGCCCGTGAAGACGAGCAGCGTTCGCGCAACCAGGCTGAAACCTACGCCAACGGCGTCGTGCCGGAAGCCCGTGGTCAGGCCCAGCGTATCCTTGAGGATGCCAACGGTTACCGCGACGAAACGGTCTCGCGCGCCAAGGGTGAGGCTGATCGCTTCACTAAACTGGTCGCCGAGTATCGCAAGGCCCCTGAAGTGACCCGTCAGCGTCTGTACCTGGACACCATGCAGGAAGTCTTCAGCAACACCAGCAAGGTACTCGTGACCGGTAACAAGAACGGCCAGAGCAACCTGCTTTACCTGCCGTTGGACAAAATGATTCAGAACAGCTCGGGCAGCAATGCGCCGGTCACCGGTTCGGCTGCCGCCAGCAACACGGATGTCACGCCGCACGTCACTGACCTGCCGCAGTCGCGCACAAGGGAGACCCGCTGATGAGCAATAAATCGCTGATCGCCCTTATTGTTGGCGTCGTCGTGCTACTGGTTGGCTGGAACTGCTTCTACATCGTCGCTCAGACCGAGCGTGCGGTGCTGCTGCAATTCGGTCGTGTGGTTCAGGCCGATGTTCAGCCGGGCCTGCATGTGAAAGTGCCTTACGTTAACCAGGTGCGTAAATTCGACGCACGGCTGATGACGCTGGATGCACCGACGCAGCGCTTCCTGACGCTGGAAAAGAAAGCCGTCATGGTCGATGCCTACGCCAAGTGGCGCGTGAAAGATGCCGAGCGCTTCTACACCGCAACTTCCGGCCTCAAGCAAATCGCCGACGAGCGTCTGTCGCGTCGTCTGGAATCCGGTCTGCGTGACCAGTTCGGCAAGCGCACCCTGCACGAAGTGGTGTCGGGTGAGCGTGACGCGCTGATGGCTGACATCACTGCCTCGCTGAACAAAATGGCGGAAAAAGAGCTGGGTATCGAAGTCGTCGATGTCCGGGTCAAGGCCATCGATCTGCCAAAAGAAGTCAACCGCAGCGTGTTCGAACGTATGAGCACCGAGCGTGAGCGTGAAGCTCGCGAGCACCGCGCCAAGGGTAACGAGCTGGCTGAAGGCATCCGTGCCGACGCTGATCGTCAACGCCGCGTGCTGCTGGCTGAAGCCTATCGTGAATCCGAAGAGATTCGCGGTGACGGTGATGCCCAGGCCGCTGCGATCTACTCCAAGGCCTATGGTCAGGATCAGGAGTTCTACGGTTTCTACCGTAGCCTGCGCGCCTACCGTGAAAGCTTCGCGAACAAATCCGACGTCCTGGTCCTCGACCCAAGCAGCGACTTCTTCCGTTACCTGGAAAAGTCCAAGCCTTGATACGGCGTTGACCTGAATCATTCCGCCCGGCGGCTAAAACCTCGGGCGGGGTGATCCTTTGGGAAAACGTGTGTATGATGCGGCAGCCGGGAAATTCCCGGCTTTTTTGCGTCTGCACGTTTGATTGCTGTTTTTTGTTGCAGGCATCGGGTTGAATGGCCCGAGAGTATTTCGAGGAAAGTGATGGGCGAAGCCGGTAACAGGCCTTTCGCCGCGTCGTTCATGCGCGTGCGTTTTGAACGGATCGGTCATTTTCTGCTTCACTCAAGGCTCGCCCGCAGGCTGGCCGCCCGGATCAAAGGGGAATGGCGTAATGGCAACGGTAGACCGCTGGCTGCTGCCAGATGGCATCGAAGAAGTACTGCCACCGGAAGCGGCGCGCATTGAAGTCGCGCGTCGTCAGGTGTTGGATCTGTTCCAGAGCTGGGGTTACGAGTTTGTCGTGACTCCCCATATCGAGTACCTGGAATCCCTGCTGACCGGCGCGGGCCAGGACCTGGATCTGCGTACCTTCAAGGTCATTGACCCGCAATCGGGCCGGCAGATGGGTTTCCGTGCCGACATCACGCCGCAAGTGGCGCGCATTGATGCGCACACCCTGCGTCGCGAAGGCCCTAGCCGTCTGTGCTATGCCGGCAGCGTGCTGCATGCGCAGCCGCGGGCATTGTCGTCCTCGCGCAGCCCGATCCAGTTGGGCGCCGAGTTGTACGGCGACGCCAGCCCGAGCAGCGACGTTGAAGTGATCAGCCTGATGCTGGCCATGTTGCAACTGGCCGATGTGCCGGATGTGCACATGGACCTCGGTCATGTCGGTATCTACCGTGGTCTGGCGCGCGCCGCCGGTCTGTCCGGTGAAGTCGAGCAGCAGTTGTTCGATGCGTTGCAACGCAAGGCCATCGACGAGGTCATTACCTTGACCGAAGGCCTGCCGGCCGACCTGTCCGGCATGTTACGTGCGCTGGTTGATCTGTGCGGCGGCCGTGAAGTGTTGAGCGCTGCGCGCGAGCGTCTGGCCAATGCGCCGGCGCCGGTGCTGGCGGCACTGGAAGATTTGCTGGCGATCGCCGAGCGTCTGTCGGCACGTTTCCCGGAGCTGCCGCTGTACTTTGATCTGGGCGAGCTGCGTGGCTACCACTACCACACCGGTGTGGTGTTCGCGGTGTTCGTGCCGGGCGTTGGCCAGTCCATCGCTCAGGGCGGTCGCTACGACGACATCGGCGCGGATTTTGGTCGCGCCCGTCCGGCGACAGGCTTCTCCACCGATTTGAAAACCCTGGTGACCCTGGGGCGTGCTGAGATCGAGCTACCGTCTGGCGGTATCTGGATGCCTGACAGTACGGATGCGGCACTCTGGCAGCAGGTTTGCCAGTTGCGCAGTGAGGGTCAGCGTGTCGTTCAGGCTTTGCCTGGGCAACCTTTGGCCGCCGCCCGTGATGCGGACTGCGACCGGCAATTGATTCAGCAGAACGGGCTTTGGCAAGTATCGCCACTGGCTTCTTGAGTTTTCCTGCCGGCCATCGCCGGCACCAAGTTTGCGCGAATGAGGACAAGTGTTATGGGTAAGAATGTCGTAGTCCTGGGCACCCAATGGGGTGATGAGGGCAAAGGCAAGATCGTTGATCTGCTGACCGAACATGCTGCCGCCGTAGTGCGCTACCAAGGTGGCCACAACGCTGGTCACACATTGGTGATCGACGGCGAAAAAACCGTCCTGCACCTGATCCCGTCGGGCGTGCTGCGCGAAGGCGTGCAGTGCCTGATCGGCAACGGCGTGGTGGTTGCACCTGACGCCCTGCTGCGCGAGATCACCAAGCTGGAAGAGAAAGGCGTACCGGTGCGCGAGCGTCTGCGTATCAGCCCGTCCTGCCCGCTGATCCTGTCCTTCCACGTGGCGCTGGACCAGGCCCGTGAAAAGGCCCGTGGCGAGCTGAAGATCGGTACAACCGGTCGCGGCATCGGCCCGGCTTACGAAGACAAGGTCGCTCGTCGTGGCCTGCGTGTCGGCGACCTGCTGAACATGCCGCGCTTTGAAGACAAGCTGCGTGAACTGGTGGATTACCACAACTTCATGCTGGTCGGTTACTACAAAGAGCCGGCCATCGAGTTCGAAAAGACCCTGGCCGAGTGCAAGGAATACGCTGAGCTGCTCAAGCCGCTGATGCTCGACGTCACTGCCGAGCTGCACGACCTGCGTCGCGCCGGCAAAGACATCATGTTCGAAGGTGCCCAGGGTTCGTTGCTCGACATCGACCACGGCACCTACCCGTACGTGACCAGCTCCAACACCACCGCTGGTGGCGTGGCGACCGGTTCGGGCGTTGGCCCGATGTTCCTGGACTACATCCTGGGCATCACCAAGGCTTACACCACTCGCGTCGGTTCGGGCCCGTTCCCGACTGAGCTGTTCGACGACGTCGGTGCACACTTGGCCAAGCAAGGTCACGAGTTCGGTGCTACCACCGGCCGTGCCCGTCGTTGCGGCTGGTTCGACGCCGTTATCCTGCGTCGCGCGATCGATGTGAACAGCATCTCGGGCATCTGCCTGACCAAGCTGGACGTACTCGACGGCCTGGAAACCATCAACATCTGCGTCGGCTACAAAGACGCCGAAGGCAATGCAGTTGCTCCGACCGACGCTGACAGCTACGTAGGCCTGCAGCCTGTGTACGAAGAAGTGCCGGGCTGGACCGAATCGACCGTGGGCGCCAAGACCCTGGAAGAGCTGCCAGCTAACGCTCGTGCCTACATCAAACGCGTCGAAGAGTTGATCGGCGCACCGATCGACATTATTTCGACGGGCCCGGACCGCAACGAAACCATCGTTCTGCGCCATCCGTTCGCTTGATAAGTCGTTGATGTAAAAAACAAAGGCCCCTTAATCGGGGCCTTTGTCGTTTATGCCTGTTGGACGGCATGACCTTTGCTGTGAATCTTCCTACAAGAGTGCCATCAAATTAATGGCGTCAGAAGTAGAGGTATTCACAGTGTCGGCCGTTCTCTCACTGTTACAAAGCCGTTTGTTGCGCCCGGTATTCGTTACCCTTGGTATCGCTCTTTTGGTGCAAGTGTTGGTGGCCGTCGCCCTGACACGGAGCACCGTCACGGCGCTGGAAGCTGATTTGGCTGTGCGCCTCGGCGCCGACAGCCAGAAACTCTCGGGCGAGTTGGAGCAGGCGGGGCGTGAAGTCACGTCGAGCCTCGACGCGTTGTCCGCCAGTACCCGACAGCGCCTGACTGCTGGTCTGTCCTCGCGGCTGAAGGACGAGCAGGCGCAACTGCGTACGACATTGGAAAAGGATCTGAAGGATTCGGCCAATGACATGGCGCAGTTGCTGGCCTCTGTCGCACCGCGCGCCATGTGGGACAGCGACGTGCCGACCCTGTCTGAATTCGCCCGCCGGGCCCAGCGCAATCCCAATGTGCTGTTCGTGGTCTACGACGACGCCACCGGCCAGCACTTGACCCGTTATCTCAATCGCGAAAACCCGATCAACAAGGCCTTGCTGGAAAAAGGCCAGGGCGAGCGTGCGCTGGATAAAGTGCTGGATGCGGCGAAAAACGATCCGTCGGTCTACTACCTCGAAGCCTCGATCAACCCCAATGGCGTGGAAATCGGCAAGGTGCTGATGGGCGTTTCCACGGCTTCGGTGGAAACTGATCTGGCAGCGCTGGACAAGCGTTTCTCGGCGCTGATCGCCAGCAGCGATCAACTGGTCGGCGACAGCCTCAAAGGCGCTGCAGCGGACAGCGCCACGGCGATGCAGGCGCGTCTGCAGTCGGCGCAATCCACCGCCGCCGAGATGAAGGCCAATACCGCGAGCACGGTGCAAGAAGCAGCGGCGACCCTGCGCTGGAGAATCGGCTTGGGCCTGGCGCTGGTTGGCTGCGGCGTGCTGCTGTTGCTGGCCGTGGTGTTGGGCCATCGCGTGGTCAATCGCCTGAAGATGCTTAACGCGGCCATGGATGACCTGGCGGCGGGCGAGGGCGATCTGACCAAGCGTGTGCAGATCAACAGCAAGGACGAAATCGGCGACATGGCCGCGGCGGTCAATCGCTTTGTGGATAAGTTGCAGCCGATCGTGCGCGAGGCGGGCGATGTCGCGCAGCGCACCGGCGTCGAAATTGGCGCAATGACTCTGCGCAATGCCGGTGCCGATGCGGCGGCCGGGATGCAGCGTGACGAAGTGGCGGAAAGTCTGCGCGCGCTGTCGCAAATGGCTGATGAGGCGCAATCGGAAAGCCATGCCATGCAGGCGGCGCTGAAGCAGGTGGTGGATATTCGTCAGGCCACGGATGAAAACACTCGCACCTCCGCCAAGGTCGGCAGCCTGATCGAGGCGCTGGCGGGGCAGGTTGATACCGGGGCGAAAGTCATTGAGCGACTGGCGCAGCAGAGTGAGCAGATCGAAGTGGTGCTGACGGTGATCCACGGGATTGCCGAGCAGACCAATCTGCTAGCGCTGAACGCTGCGATCGAAGCGGCGCGCGCTGGCGAAACCGGGCGTGGTTTTGCCGTGGTAGCGGACGAGGTTCGGGCGCTCGCGAGCAAGACGCAAAGTTCTACCGGCGATATTCAGGCGCACATCGTCGCTTTGCAGCAGGGCGCGCGTGAGGCGGTCGAGGCGATCGGTCAGGCCGGGCGTCAGGCCAGCGAAGGTTTGCTGGTGTTGCGTGACAGCGCGCGGTTGCAGCAATCGGTGCAGACGTCGGTCGAGCAGGTGCACGCGGCGATTGGCCTGGCGACGCAGGCTGCAGCGCATCAGGCGCAGGGTGCGCAGGCGGTGCGCGGGCGAGTCGAGACGATTCATGCGCAGGCCGAGAAGGCGGCGCAGGCAGTGGTGGAAACTACGGCCAGTGGCAAGGTGCTGGATGGTCTGGCGGCGCAACTGAAGGCAAGCCTGGGGCAGTTCAGGGCTTAAGATTAAAAGATCGCAGCCTGCGGCAGCTCCTACATTAATCCCATTTAGGAGCTGCCGCAGGCTGCGATCTTTTAGCGGCTCAAATACATCCGCGTCGTCAACAGATAAACCGGCAACCCGGAAACCAAAATCAACAACGCCGCATAAGGCGCCGCCGCCGCAAACTCGACGTTCGCGGTATGTGCCCAGACCTCGGTCGCCAGCGTATTAAGCCCGGTCGGACTCAACAGCAGCGTCGCCGTCAATTCCTTCATCGCATCGAGAAACACCAGCGCAAACGCCGCGCCCAATGCCGGGAAGATGATCGGCAGCGTCACTCGGCAAAACGCCGTGAACGACGAAGCGCCCAGCGTGCGTGCAGCCTCTTCCAGCTGCGGCGCAGCTTTGTTCAGCGCCGTACGGATCGGTGCCTGCGCCAATGGCAGAAACAGCAGCGCATAAGCGATCAGCAGCAATCCTGAAGTCTGGTACAGCGCCGGCACGTAATGCAGGGCGAAATACACCAGCGTCAGCGCAATCACCAGGCCCGGCAACGCGTGTAACAGATATGGCAGGCGTTCGGCCCAGATCGCCAGTTGGCCTTTGTAACGCACCACCAACAACCCGACCGGCACCGCCAGTACCAGGCACAGCGCCGCGCCACCGAGCGACAGTGCCAGCGACGACAGCAATGCTTCAGTAATCGCCGCCACCGGAAACGCTGCCGACGAACCGACCGCGAGCCAGTAGGCCAGCATGCCCAGTGGAATCCCGCTGCCGACAATCGCCAGCATCAGGCAATACAACTGACCGACCGTGGCCCATGGCCCCAGCCGAACCTGTTCAGCCTGACGCGCTGCGCCTTGGCCGGTGCGCACATGCCGGCCTTTGCCGCGCACACGCAGCTCCAGCCACAACAACACCAGGCACAGCGCCAGCAGCACCGCCGAAAGCATCGCCGCGTTGGCGTTACTGAATTCCAGTTCGAACTGTTGATAGATCGCCGTGGTGAAGGTTTGCAGGCCGATGATCGACAGCGCGCCGAATTCCACCAGCATGTGCAAAGCAATCAACAGCGAACCGGCCAACAACGACGGCCAAAGCAGCGGCAGGGTGACGCGGAAAAACACCCCCCAGCGATTCTGCCCCAGCGTGCGGGCAGACTCTTCAAGCGACGGATCAAGATTGCGCAGGGTTGCCGCTACCGGCAGAAAGATCAGCGGGTATTTCGACAGGCTCATCACCAGAATCGCCCCGCCCAGCCCTTCGAACTGCGCGCTCAGCGAAACCCAGGTGAAACTGCTGACAAATGCCGGTACTGCGAACGGCAGGCACAGAATCACGCCCCATAGACGCCGGCCGGGCAAATTGCTGCGCTCCAGCAGCCAGGCGAGCGACAGACCAATCACGCCGCAGGTGAGGGTTACGCCAACCATCAATGCCAAGGTATTGCGCAGCAGGCCGAACACATACGGGCGCCACAACAAGTGCAGCGCCTCGGCCCAGCCGGCCTGCCAGGCTTTCAGTCCGACGTAGGCCAGCGGCAGCAAGCTCAGTACTACCAGCAGCAACACCGGCATTACCAGCCAGATCGATGGCCGCTTGCGCTTTGGTACGTAACCCCCGCGCGCGGCGGGGGCGGATAACGATGCGGCCATCAGTTCAAGCCAACTTCACGTTCCAGTTCCAGCGCTTCTTCGGCATTACCCAAGTCGGCCGGGGTTACGTTCGGTGCTTCCAGTTCGCTGAACGGCTTGAGCCCGCGATCCGATTCCATGCCTTTGTGCAGCGGGTATTCGGCGGTGGTCTGAGTGATCACGCGCTGACCTTCTTCGCTGGCCATGTAGGCAAGAAATTGCTGGGCTTCTTTTGGATGTTTGCTGGATTTCAGCACGGCAGCACTGGATACGGTGATCAAGCCACCGACGTCGCCGCCAGTGAAGTAATGCAGTTTCGAGTCGAGTTTGCCTTTCTCGCGTTGCAGGGCGAACCAGTAGTAGTTGTTCACCAGCACGGTAGCGACTTCGCCGTTTTCCACGGCTTTGAGGGCGACCATGTTGTTGCTGTAGGTCTTGCCGAACGCGCGCAGGCCAGTCAGCCATTCTTCGGCGGCGTCGCGACCGTGCATCTTGATGATGGCGACGGCCTGTTCCTGGAATGCGCCGCTGGTCGGTACGAAGCCGACTTTGCCTTGCCACTGCGGATCAGAGAATTCCATCACCGATTTCGGCAGGTCTTTTTCATCGACCAGTTTCGGGTTGTAGGCAACCACGCGAACGCGCGCTGTGACGCCGATCCAGGTGCCGTTGCCGGCCACGTATTTTTCCGGCAGGACGGCCAAAGTGGCGTCATCGGTTTTTGCCAGCAGGCCGAGTTCGCCGAGATTGTTCAGTGGCGGCGATTCTTCGGTGTAGATCACGTCGGCGGGGGAGCGGTTGCCCTCTTCGATGACCTGGCTGGCGAGCTGGTTGCTGCTGCCTTTGCGGACATTGACGTGAATGCCGGTCTTGGCTTCGAAGGCTTTGGCGATCGCGTCGCCGACTTCCTTGTGCTGGCCGTTATAGAGAGTCAGGGAAACCGCATCGGCAGCCTGGGTGAGGGGAGTGGCGAGCGCCAGGCCGAGGAGGGTGAAGGTCAGGCCTCGGCGCAGGGTATTTCGAAACGTCATTCGCAGGGTTCCTCACTGTCGCATTGCAAAAACTTGCAACAATGATAAACGATATTGTTTCTCAAGTGCGCCTTGCGAGAGGCGGCCAGCTCTGATACGGCGGGCTACGCTGAAATGTAGGAGCTGCCGAAGGCTGCGATCTTTTGATCTTGCTCTTTGGAAAAACAAGATCAAGAGATCGCAGCCTTCGGCAGCTCCTACAGGGGGATTCTGGTTTTCGGGAAGGCAGAAACGCAAAAACCCGCTTTCGCGGGTTTTTGTGAAATCCATGGTCGTAACCTTGGATTTGAATTGGTGCCCAGAAGAAGACTCGAACTTCCACGACCTTGCGGTCACCAGCACCTGAAGCTGGCGTGTCTACCAATTTCACCATCTGGGCAATCATCGCCAGCGTTGCCGCTGTTGATGTGGCGCACTATACGGAGCGTCTTTTGATCTGTAAACCCCTGATTTAATTTTAATAAATCAGTTTTAAGAAAACCCGGGCTTAGAATGCAAAAAACCCGCTTTCGCGGGTTTTTGTGTGAGCCTTGAAACTGATCTAGTCTCAATCTCGAAATTGGTGCCCAGAAGAAGACTCGAACTTCCACGACCTTGCGGTCACCAGCACCTGAAGCTGGCGTGTCTACCAATTTCACCATCTGGGCAGTATCGGCAACGCTGTGCGTCGTCGATGGCGCGCACTATACGGAGCGTCTTTTTAACTGTAAACCCCTCTCAGCAAAAAACATGATTTTTTTTACCGGCGGTGTTCAAAACGGCTTCCAAGTGACGCTGCAGGCCCTGATATGGGCCTTATAGAGTCGGAAATTTCCCGTTTCATGGCGCCTATGCCAAACTAACCCGCATATAGACAAGGTGAAAACTCTCTAATGGCCGATTGGCAGTCCCTCGATCCCGAGGCCGCTCGTGAAGCGGAAAAATATGAAAACCCTATTCCTAGCCGCGAACTGATCCTGGCGCACCTCGCCGATCGGGGTTCGCCTGCTGCCCGCGAGCAACTGGTCGAAGAGTTCGGTCTGACCACCGAAGACCAGATCGAAGCCCTGCGCCGCCGTCTGCGCGCCATGGAGCGCGACGCACAACTGATCTACACCCGTCGTGGCACCTACGCGCCGGTCGACAAGCTTGACCTGATCCTCGGTCGCATCAGCGGTCACCGTGACGGTTTCGGCTTCCTGGTGCCGGACGACGGCAGCGATGACCTGTTCATGAGCCCGGCGCAAATGCGTCTGGTGTTCGACGGTGATCGTGCGCTGGCCCGTGTTTCCGGTCTTGATCGTCGTGGTCGCCGTGAAGGCGTTATCGTCGAAGTTGTGTCGCGTGCTCACGAAACCATCGTCGGTCGCTACTTTGAAGAAGGCGGCATCGGTTTCGTCGTTGCCGACAACCCGAAGATCCAGCAAGAAGTGCTGGTCACGCCGGGTCGCAACGCCAACGCGCAGATCGGTCAGTTCGTCGAGGTGAAAATCACCCACTGGCCGACGCCGCGCTTCCAGCCACAAGGCGACGTGGTCGAAGTGGTCGGCAACTACATGGCGCCGGGCATGGAAATCGATGTCGCCCTGCGCACCTACGACATTCCGCACGTCTGGCCTGAAGCCGTACTGAAAGAAGCGGCCAAGCTCAAGCCGGAAGTCGAAGAAAAAGACAAAGAGAAGCGCGTCGACCTGCGCCATCTGCCGTTCGTCACCATCGACGGCGAAGATGCCCGCGACTTCGACGATGCTGTTTACTGCGAAGCCAAACCGGGCAAGCTGCGCCTGTTCTCCGGCGGCTGGAAGTTGTACGTGGCGATTGCCGACGTTTCCAGTTACGTGAAAATCGGTTCGGCGCTGGACAACGAAGCGCAAGTGCGCGGCAACTCGGTGTATTTCCCCGAGCGCGTGGTGCCGATGCTGCCTGAGCAGTTGTCCAACGGCCTGTGCTCTCTGAACCCGCACGTCGATCGTCTGGCCATGGTTTGCGAGATGACCATCTCCAAGTCCGGCGAAATGACCGACTACTGCTTCTATGAGGCGGTGATCCACTCCCACGCTCGTCTGACGTACAACAAAGTCAGCGCGATGCTGGAAACGCCGAAAATCACCGAGGCGCGTCAGCTTCGCGGTGAGTACAACGACGTTCTGCCGCACCTCAAACAGCTGTATGCGCTGTACAAGGTTCTGTTGGCTGCTCGTCACGTACGTGGCGCGATCGATTTCGAAACGCAGGAAACCCGGATCATCTTCGGTACCGAGCGCAAGATTGCCGAAATCCGTCCGACCACCCGTAACGATGCGCACAAGCTGATCGAAGAATGCATGCTGGCGGCCAACGTGGCCACCGCCGAATTCCTCAAGAAGCACGAAATTCCTGCGCTGTACCGCGTCCACGACGGCCCGCCACCGGAGCGTCTGGAAAAACTCCGCGCCTTCCTCGGCGAACTCGGTCTTTCCCTGCACAAAGGCAAGGACGGTCCTTCGCCGAAGGACTACCAGGCACTGCTGGCGAGCATCAAGGATCGTCCGGATTTCCACTTGATCCAGACCGTGATGCTGCGATCGCTGAGCCAAGCGGTGTACAGCGCTGACAATCAGGGCCACTTCGGCCTGAATTACGAAGCCTATACCCACTTCACTTCGCCGATCCGTCGTTACCCGGATTTGCTCACGCACCGCGCGATCCGCAGCGTGATCCATTCGAAACAGGACACCCCGCACGTTCGCCGTGCCGGCGCGATGACCATTCCGAAAGCGCGCATCTATCCGTACGACGAAGCGGCGCTGGAGCAACTCGGCGAGCAGTGCTCGATGAGCGAGCGCCGTGCCGACGAAGCGACCCGCGACGTGGTGAACTGGCTCAAGTGCGAGTTCATGAAGGATCGCGTGGGCGAGTCGTTCCCTGGCGTGATCACGGCGGTGACCGGTTTTGGTCTGTTCGTTGAACTGACCGATATCTACGTCGAAGGCCTGGTGCACGTCACCGCGCTGCCGGGCGATTACTACCACTTCGATCCTGTGCATCACCGCCTGGCGGGCGAGCGCACCGGTCGTAGCTTCCGTCTTGGCGATACCGTTGAAGTGCGCGTCATGCGCGTTGACCTCGACGAACGCAAGATCGACTTCGAGATGGCTGAAAAAACCATCAGCGCGCCGATCGGTCGCAAGAAGCGTGGTGCTGAAACTGCCGCGCCAGCCGCGAAGGAAAAAGCCGAAGCGGCGCCAGCGAAAACCGCTGGTCGTCGTCCGGCCAAAGAGAAAGCTGCTGAAGCCTATCGCCCAAGCGACGCTGTGGCGAAAAACGCCGAGCTGCGTAAAAGCCGTGAAATGAAGAAGGCTCTGCTTTCCGACGCCAAAAACGGTGGTAAAGCGGCGCCTGGGGGAAAGACCGGGCGGTCGGCGCCTGAAAAGGCCTCCGGCAGCAAGCCAGCAAAACCGAGCAAACACCGTAAAGGCCCGCCAAAAGCGGGTTCTGCTCCAGCCAAAAGTGGCGGGGCACGTAAACCGAAGGCGAAGTCATGAGTCAGTTGGAAAAAATCTACGGCGTTCACGCGGTAGAAGCGTTGCTGCGTCACCACCCGAAGCGCGTCAAACAGATCTGGCTGGCGGAAAGCCGCAACGATCCGCGCGTGCAGACGCTGGTTGAGCTGGCCAACGAAAATCGTGTCCAGGTCGGTCAGGCCGAGCGCCGCGAAATGGATGCCTGGGTTGAAGGCGTGCATCAGGGCGTGGTCGCGGAAGTCAGCCCGAGCCAGGTCTGGGGCGAAGCGATGCTCGACGAGCTACTTGATCGCACTGACGGCGCACCGTTGCTGCTGGTGCTCGACGGCGTGACCGATCCGCACAACCTCGGTGCCTGCCTGCGCTCGGCCGATGCGGCCGGTGCGCTGGCGGTGATCGTGCCGAAAGACAAGTCGGCAACCTTGACTCCGGTGGTGCGTAAAGTCGCTTGCGGCGCGGCGGAAGTGATTCCGTTGGTCGCTGTAACCAACCTTGCGCGTACGCTGGAAAAACTTCAGCAGCGCGGTCTGTGGGTTGTCGGCACGGCAGGCGAAGCTGAAGTCAGCATTTACGACCAGGATCTGACGGGCCCGACCATTCTGATCATGGGCGCCGAAGGCAAAGGCATGCGTCGCCTGACTCGCGAGCACTGTGACTACCTGGTGAAACTGCCGATGGCCGGTAGCGTCAGCAGCCTCAACGTCTCGGTCGCCACCGGCGTGTGCCTGTTCGAAGCCCAGCGCCAACGCGGCGTAAAAGCCAAGCCTGCTGCCAAGAAATAAGCCCCCTGTAGGAGCTGCCGCAGGCTGCGATCTTTTGATCTTGTCTTTACAAACAAAATCAAAAGATCGCAGCCTTCGGCAGCTCCTACAGCTGTTCTTTGGTGATTGTTCAAATAATCGCCAATTGCCTTGCACCTCTTCTGTCCCTTCTCTACAATTGCGCCCCTTGCTGTGACGGCAGGCACGCATGTGCCCCGCGCCAGCAAGTCCATAAGTGTCATTCACTCCTTGTCTGACCGTTTTTGAGCGGCAGGCTACAACCCGTAAGGAGCATTCATGCGTCATTACGAAATCATCTTTTTGGTCCACCCGGATCAAAGCGAGCAAGTCGGCGGCATGGTTGAGCGTTACACCAAGCTGATCGAAGAAGACGGCGGCAAAATCCACCGTCTGGAAGATTGGGGCCGTCGTCAACTGGCCTACGCAATCAACAATGTTCACAAGGCTCACTACGTGATGCTGAACGTTGAGTGCACTGGCAAGGCCCTGGCCGAGCTGGAAGACAACTTCCGCTACAACGATGCAGTGATCCGTAACCTGGTCATCCGTCGCGAAGAAGCCGTTACCGGCCAATCCGAGATGCTCAAGGCTGAAGAAAACCGCAGTGAGCGCCGTGAGCGTCGCGACCGTCCTGAGCACGAAGGCGCTGATAGCGCTGATAGTGATGACAGCGACAACAGCGATAACGCTGACGAGTAATCCACGGACCTTTTAAGGAGCCTATCAAATGGCACGTTTCTTCCGTCGTCGTAAATTCTGCCGCTTCACCGCTGAAGACGTGAAGGAGATCGATTACAAAGATCTCAACACTCTGAAAGCCTACGTATCCGAGACCGGCAAAATCGTTCCAAGCCGCATCACCGGTACCAAAGCTCGTTATCAGCGTCAGCTGGCCACCGCTATCAAGCGCGCCCGCTTCCTGGCCCTGCTGGCCTACACCGACAGCCACGGCCGCTGAGACCGGGCAGTCGACAAGTAGCAAAGGATTGAATGCATGCGTGCCTTAGCTGAGTTCATCATGCGCGGCCGCATGCAGGCCACTCTTGTAGTGGCCGGATGTGCAACATTGCCGTTGTTGTATTGGTTGGGCGCTGCCGCCGGGAGCCTTGTGCTGCTGCGGCGCGGATTGACGGACGCTCTTGGCGTTCTGTCCCTGGGACTGCTGCCGGCCTTGGTCTGGTGGTTGTACGCCGATGATCCACGGGCACTTCTGGTGCTGCTGGGGTCTTCGGGACTTGCGTTGGTTTTGCGCGCAAGTGAATCCTGGGTTCGCACGCTGCTGGTCAGCGTGGCGGTAGGGGTGGTGTTTTCGGTGGTGCTCGGGGCAGCGTTTGCAGCCCAGATCGAGATGCTCGCGCAAGCCTTGATAAAGGTCATGCCTGCGCTTCTCGGTGAGACCTACAAGCAATTGTCGGTCGAAGAGCAAGCGCGTTTCGCGTCCCTGATTGCGCCAGTCCTGACCGGACTGATTGCGGCTTTGTTGCAGATCGTCAGCGTGCTGAGCCTGATTGTCGGGCGTCATTGGCAGGCGTTGTTGTACAACCCGGGTGGTTTTGGTCGCGAGTTTCGCGCCATCCGGATCCCGCTGGGGCCGGCGATGTTACTGCTGGCGTTGATGCTTCTGGGCCCGAATCTCGGTGCACAGATGGCCATGTTGACGCCGTTGTGCAGTGTACCGCTGGTGTTCGCCGGACTGGCCCTGATTCACGGGCTGGTCGGGCAGAAGCGACTGGCCGGTTTCTGGCTGGTGGGGTTGTACGTCACGCTGTTGCTGTTCATGCAGCTGATCTATCCGTTGCTCGTGGTCTTGGCCATTGTCGACAGCCTGATTGATTTTCGCGGTCGTCACGTGTCGAAAGACACCGACAGCGCGAACGGTGAAGGTTAAAAGTTAGAGGATTTTCACATGCAACTGATCCTTCTGGAAAAAGTCACCAACCTGGGCAACCTGGGTGACAAAGTAAACGTTAAGGCCGGTTACGGTCGTAACTACCTGCTGCCTTACGGTAAAGCTACCGCCGCGACCCCAGCGAACATCGCTGCGTTCGAAGAGCGTCGTGCCGAGCTGGAAAAAGCTGCTGCAGACCGTAAAGCATCGGCTGAAAGCCGTGCTGCCCAACTGGCCGAGCTGGAAGTGACCATCACTGCCACCGCTGGCGACGAAGGCAAGCTGTTCGGTTCGATCGGTACTCACGACATCGCTGACGCACTGACCGCCTCCGGCGTTGAAGTTGCGAAAAGCGAAGTTCGTCTGCCGAACGGCACCATCCGCAACGTGGGTGAATTCGACGTGGCTGTGCACCTGCACGCCGAAGTTGAAGCCACCGTACGCGTTGTCGTGGTAGCAGCTTAAGCAACACCTGATCGGCTGGCGGCTTGTCCGTCAGACGGTTAACATCGGGCACGATCCTGTTTACAGGTCGTGCCCTTTGTCTTTCTGCAATTCCTGATTTTCAACCAAACTCAAGTGGCCATGAACGATATCTCCGCTCCCGAGCAATACGATCTGCAAACCGCTGCCCTGAAGGTGCCGCCGCATTCCATCGAGGCCGAACAGGCCGTACTCGGTGGTCTGATGCTGGACAACAACGCCTGGGAACGTGTGCTCGATCAAGTCTCCGACGGCGATTTCTATCGACATGACCACCGCCTGATCTTCCGTGCGATCGCCAAACTGGCCGATCAGAACTCGCCGATCGACGTCGTGACCCTTGCCGAGCAATTGGACAAGGAAGGTCAGACCTCGCAAGTCGGCGGTCTCGGTTACCTTGGTGAACTGGCGAAAAACACGCCGTCCGTCGCCAACATTAAGGCCTATGCGCAGATCGTCCGCCAGCGTGCGACGTTGCGCCAACTGATCGGCATCAGCACCGAGATCGCCGACAGTGCCTTCAACCCGGAAGGGCGCACCGCCGAGGAAATCCTCGACGAAGCCGAGCGCCAGATCTTCGCAATTGCCGAGGCCCGGCCGAAAACCGGTGGCCCGGTGGGTGTGAACGAATTGCTGACCAAGGCCATCGATCGCATCGACACCTTGTTCAACACCGACAACGCCATTACCGGCCTGTCCACCGGTTATACCGACCTCGATGAGAAAACCAGCGGCCTGCAACCGTCCGACCTGATCATCGTCGCCGGTCGTCCGTCGATGGGTAAAACCACCTTCGCGATGAACCTGGTGGAAAACGCCGTATTGCGCAGCGACAAAGCCGTTCTGGTGTATTCCCTCGAGATGCCAGGCGAATCGCTGGTCATGCGTATGCTCTCCTCGCTGGGCCGCATCGACCAGACCAAGGTGCGTTCCGGCCAACTGGAAGACGACGACTGGCCGCGCCTGACCTCGGCGGTCAACCTGCTCAATGACCGCAAACTGTTCATCGACGACACGGCTGGTATCAGCCCGTCGGAAATGCGTGCGCGGACCCGGCGCCTGGCGCGTGAACACGGTGAGATCGGCCTGATCATGATCGACTACCTGCAGTTGATGCAGATCCCGGGTTCCGGCGGCGACAACCGGACCAACGAGATTTCTGAGATCTCGCGTTCCCTGAAAGCCTTGGCCAAGGAATTCAACTGCCCGGTGGTGGCGTTGTCGCAGCTCAACCGTTCCTTGGAGCAGCGGCCGAACAAACGTCCAATCAACTCCGACCTCCGGGAATCCGGAGCGATCGAGCAGGATGCTGACGTGATCATGTTCGTATACCGGGACGAGGTGTATCACCCGGAAACCGAGCATAAAGGCATCGCCGAAATCATTATCGGTAAGCAACGGAACGGGCCAATCGGCTTTATCCGCCTGGCGTTTATCGGTAAGTACACCCGTTTCGAAAACCTTGCGCCGGGCAGCTATAACTTCGACGACGACGAGTAATTTAGCGTCCTGAAGGGCCCCATCGCTGGCAAGCCAGCTTCCACAGGGATCGCATCGGTCCTGTGGGAGCTGGCTTGCCAGCGATAGGGTCGCCACCAATTTCCGACCACAGCCGTCGGAATTGGTCAAAATTTGTGCTATATTCCGCGCCCGCGAAATTCAATGAAAGCCAACACCGGTTATCGACATGCAAGCAGCCAAGCCGTTATTTGACTATCCAAAGTACTGGGCCGAATGTTTCGGGCCAGCGCCATTCCTGCCGATGAGCAGGGAGGAGATGGATCAGCTTGGCTGGGATTCCTGCGACATCATCATCGTCACCGGTGATGCCTACGTCGATCACCCCTCGTTCGGCATGGCGATCATCGGCCGGCTGCTGGAGTCGCAAGGCTTCCGCGTCGGGATCATCGCCCAGCCAAACTGGCAGTCCAAAGACGACTTCATGAAGCTCGGCGAGCCGAACCTGTTCTTCGGCGTCGCGGCCGGCAACATGGACTCGATGATCAACCGCTACACCGCCGACAAGAAAATCCGTTCCGACGACGCCTACACGCCTGGCGGCATGGCCGGCAAGCGTCCGGACCGCGCGAGCCTGGTCTACAGCCAGCGCTGCAAAGAGGCTTACAAAAATGTGCCGATCGTCCTCGGCGGCATTGAAGCTTCCCTGCGTCGCATCGCCCACTATGACTACTGGCAGGATCGCGTGCGTAACTCGATCCTGATCGACGCCTGCGCCGACATTCTGCTGTACGGCAACGCCGAGCGTGCGATTGTCGAAGTCGCCCAGCGTCTGTCCTACGGTCACAAGATCGAAGACATCACCGACGTCCGCGGCACCGCGTTCATCCGTCGCGATACGCCGAAAGACTGGTACGAAGTCGACTCGACGCGCATCGACCGTCCGGGCAAGGTCGACAAGATCATCAACCCGTACGTGAATACCCAGGACACCCAGGCCTGCGCCATCGAGCAGGAAAAAGGTCCGGTTGAAGATCCGCAGGAAGCCAAGGTCGTACAGATTCTGGCCAGCCCGCGCATGACCCGCGACAAGACCGTGATTCGTCTGCCGTCGGTTGAAAAAGTGCGTGGCGACGCCGTTCTGTATGCCCACGCCAACCGCGTGTTGCACCTGGAAACCAACCCGGGCAACGCCCGTGCGCTGGTGCAGAAGCACGGCGAAGTCGACGTCTGGTTCAACCCGCCGCCGATTCCGATGACCACCGAAGAAATGGACTACGTGTTCGGCATGCCTTACGCCCGTGTTCCGCACCCGGCGTACGGCAAAGAGAAGATTCCGGCTTACGACATGATCCGTTTCTCGGTGAACATCATGCGTGGCTGCTTCGGTGGCTGCACCTTCTGCTCGATCACCGAGCACGAGGGCCGGATCATCCAGAACCGTTCCGAAGAGTCGATCATTCGCGAAATCGAAGAGATTCGCGACAAGGTCCCGGGCTTCACCGGCGTCATCTCCGACCTCGGCGGCCCGACCGCGAACATGTACCGCATCGCCTGCAAGACGCCGGAAATCGAATCGGCGTGCCGCAAGCCGTCCTGCGTGTTCCCGGGCATCTGCCCTAACCTGAACACCGACCACTCGTCGCTGATTCAGCTGTACCGCAGCGCCCGTGCCTTGCCGGGTGTGAAGAAGATTCTGATCGCTTCCGGCCTGCGTTACGACCTCGCGGTCGAGTCGCCGGAGTACGTCAAAGAGCTGGTGACCCACCACGTCGGTGGTTACCTGAAGATCGCCCCGGAACACACCGAGGAAGGTCCGCTCAACCAGATGATGAAACCGGGCATTGGCAGCTATGACAAGTTCAAGCGCATGTTCGAGAAGTACACCAAGGAAGCGGGCAAAGAGCAGTACCTGATTCCGTACTTCATCGCCGCCCACCCGGGCACCACCGACGAAGACATGATGAACCTCGCCCTGTGGCTCAAGGGCAATGGCTTCCGCGCTGACCAGGTGCAGGCGTTCTACCCGTCGCCGATGGCCACCGCCACCGCGATGTACCACTCGGGCAAGAACCCGCTGCGCAAGGTCACTTACAAGAGCGACGGCGTGACCATCGTCAAGAGCGAAGAGCAGCGTCGTCTGCACAAGGCGTTTTTGCGTTATCACGACCCGAAAGGCTGGCCGATGCTGCGTGAAGCGTTGATCCGCATGGGTCGCGCCGACTTGATCGGTTCGGGCAAGGATCAGTTGATCCCGACGCACCAGCCGACCACCGACAGCTACCAGAGCGCCCGTCGCAAGAACTCGACGCCGGCCGGCAGCCATAAAGTGGCGAAGGAAGGCAAAGAGAAGACCACCAAGATCCTCACCCAGCACACCGGCTTGCCGCCACGTGCCAGTGATGGTGGTAATCCTTGGGACAAGCGTGAACAGGCCAAGGCTGCGGCGTTCGCCCGCAACCAGCAGGCGGCCAAGGAACGTAAGGACGCCGCGAAAGGCAAAGGGCCGAAGCCGACCCGCAAGCCGGTCGTACCGCGCTAAAGCAAACGCCAACCTTCGGGTTGGCGTTTTGCGTTTCAGGCCTCAGGAAATGTGGTGATTCAACTGGCCCCATCGCTGGCAAGCCAGCTCCCACAGGGATTTTTAATGGCCGCCGATCTCTGAGCGACAGAGATACCTGTGGGAGCTGGCTTGCCAGCGATGGGGCCAGCTCAAACACCTCATCAACACCTGCTCGCCACATTTAGGCGCAACTTCGCCCAACCATTTCCCCGCATCGCCCGATTTTGGTGCTGTACTGCCCTGAGCATTCCGGGAAAGCGCCCAAGCCTCTGCATGGCATAAGTCTTGCGCGCTTTCGAATACGCTTAGGCTCGCAGGAGGCACGCCGTGTCGATTCATGTCGCATTGCATCACGTCACGCATTACCGCTACGACCGCGCTGTCGAACTCGGCCCGCAGATCGTTCGCCTGCGCCCGGCCGCCCACAGCCGCACGCGGATTCTGTCGTATGCGCTGAAAGTCTCGCCCGAGCAGCATTTCATCAACTGGCAGCAAGACCCGCAGGGCAACTACCTCGCGCGGCTGGTGTTCCCGGAGAAAACCGATGAATTGCGCATCGAAGTCGATCTGCTGGCCGAAATGGCCGTGTTCAATCCCTTCGACTTCTTCCTCGAACCCTACGCCGAGAAAATCCCCTTCGCCTACGCCGCCGATGAGCGCAAGGAACTGGCGCCGTACCTCGAAACCCTGCCGCTGACACCGAAATTCAAAGCGTATCTGGACGCCATCGACCGCACGCCGCTGCCGGCAGTGGACTTCCTTGTGGCGCTCAATCAGCGCCTGAGCGAAGACATCGGCTACCTGATTCGCATGGAGCCCGGCGTGCAAACCCCGGAGCACACCCTCGAACATGCGTCCGGCTCGTGCCGCGACTCGGCGTGGTTGCTGGTGCAATTGCTGCGCAACCTCGGCTTGGCTGCGCGATTTGTCTCCGGCTATCTGATTCAACTGACGGCCGACGTGAAAAGTCTCGACGGGCCGTCCGGCACCGACGTGGATTTCACCGACCTGCACGCCTGGTGTGAGGTGTACTTGCCGGGTGCTGGCTGGATTGGTCTGGACGCCACGTCCGGGTTGTTCGCCGGTGAAGGGCATATCCCGTTGGCCTGTAGTCCCGATCCGTCCTCGGCGGCGCCGATCAGTGGCTTGGTCGAACCGTGCGAATGCGTGTTCAGCCACGAAATGTCGGTGGAACGAATATGGGAGGCGCCGCGCGTCACCAAGCCTTACACCGATGAGCAATGGCTGGCGATTCAGGCACTGGGCCGGCAGATCGATGCCGATCTACTGGCAGACGACGTACGCCTGACCATGGGCGGCGAGCCGACTTTCGTCTCTATCGATGACCCCGATGGCGCCGAGTGGAACACCGCTGCATTGGGTGACGATAAACGCCGGCTCTCCGCCGAACTGTTCCAGCGCATGCGCAAGCACTACGCGCCGGAGGGCCTGGTGCATTTCGGTCAGGGCAAGTGGTATCCCGGCGAGCAACTGCCGCGCTGGTCGCTCAATTGCTATTGGCGCCGCGACGGCATACCGATCTGGCACAACGACGCGCTGATTGCTGACGAACAACAGGATTACGGTGCCACGGGTGAGTTGGCCGGGCGTTTTCTCGCCAGTGTCGCCGAACGCCTGAAACTGCCTACACGTTTTGTGTTCCCGGCCTACGAAGACAACTTCTATTACCTCTGGCGCGAGGGCACGTTGCCGAGCAACGTCAGTGCCGAAGATTCACGTCTGGAGGAACCGCTGGAGCGCGCACGCCTGCGCAAGGTCTTCAGTCAGGGCCTGAACAAGGTGATCGGCCAAGTGCTGCCGTTAGCGCGCACAGCCAAGGGCGATCAATGGCAAAGCGGACGCTGGTACCTGCGAGACGAGCATTGCCGCTTGGTGCCGGGGGATTCGCCACTGGGCCATCGTCTGCCGCTCGGTTCGCAGCCGTGGGTAAAGGCTGCCGAATACCCGTTTATTCATCCACAGGATCCGAATCAGGATTTTCCCGAGCTGCCGAAAACCGCGCAGCTCAACCGTCACGGCGAACCGGCGCTGGTTGACGAGCGGGCCCCAAAAATCGACGAATCCGCCGATTGGCTGACCCGCACCGCGTTCTGTGCCGAAGCCCGCGAGGGGCGGTTGTACCTGTTCATGCCACCGCTGGAGCGGGTCGAGGATTATCTAGAGCTGGTTGCAGCGATCGAGGCCACCGCCGAAGAACTGCATTGTCCGGTACTGCTGGAAGGCTACGAGCCGCCGAGCGACCCGCGCCTGAGCAACTTCCGCATCACCCCGGACCCTGGCGTGATCGAGGTCAACGTACAGCCGTCGGCGACCTGGGACGAGTTGGTCGAGCGCACCGAATTCCTCTATGAAGAAGCGCGGCAGACGCGGCTCACCACCGAGAAGTTCATGATCGACGGCCGCCACACCGGTACCGGCGGCGGTAACCACTTTGTGCTCGGTGGCGCGACGCCGGCGGATTCGCCGTTCCTGCGCCGCCCTGATCTGCTGCGCAGTCTGATCAGCTACTGGCACAACCATCCTTCGCTGTCGTATCTGTTTTCCGGTTTGTTCATCGGCCCGACGTCGCAGGCGCCACGCGTTGACGAGGCGCGCAATGATGCGCTGTATGAGCTGGAAATCGCTTTCGCGCAGATGCCGGAACCGGGCGAGGAGTGCGCGCCGTGGCTGGTCGATCGACTGCTGCGCAATTTGCTGATCGACGTCACTGGCAACACTCATCGTGCCGAGTTCTGCATCGACAAACTGTATTCGCCGGATGGCGCCACCGGGCGTCTCGGCTTGCTGGAGTTGCGTGCATTCGAAATGCCGCCGCATGCGCGCATGAGCCTGGCTCAACAGTTATTGCTGCGGGCGTTGGTCGCACGATTCTGGCGTGAACCTTATGCGCCGCCGAAACTGGCGCGCTGGGGCACCGAGCTACACGATCGCTTCTTGTTGCCGCACTTTATCGAGCAGGATTTCGCTGACGTTATCGTCGAACTGAACAACGCCGGTTATCCGCTGCGGGCCGAATGGTTCGCCGCGCACCTGGAGTTTCGGTTCCCCAAGGTTGGCGATTACGCCGTCAACGGCATTGAACTGGAATTGCGTCAGGCGCTGGAGCCTTGGCACGTGTTGGGCGAGGAGGGCGCGGCAGGCGGCACGGTGCGTTATGTCGATTCATCGCTGGAGCGCTTGCAGGTCAAGGTCAAAGGGCTGCCGCCGCAGCGTTATCTGCTGACCTGTAATGGCGTCGCGGTGCCGTTGCACCCGAGCGGGCGCGTCGGTGAATTCGTCGCCGGTGTGCGTTACCGCGCCTGGCAACCGGCCAACTGCCTGCAACCGACGATACCTGTCCACGCACCGCTGGTGTTCGACCTGCTCGATACCTGGATGGGACGCTCGCTGGGCGGCTGTCAGTACCACGTCGCTCATCCCGGCGGGCGTAATTACGAGACGTTGCCGGTCAATGCCAACGAAGCAGAGAGCCGGCGTATGGCGCGATTCTTCCGCGTCGGACACACGCCGGGGAAACTTCCTATACCGAACGTGGAAATCAGTGACGAGCTGCCAATGACAATCGATTTACGACGTTTCTAAGGCCTACACGACATGCGGATTTTTCGTCTATCCGCACGTCATGTGCCTGCGTTAGTCTGACCGTTCCCTGCTGTCTGCCGAGCTTTCCATGCCTGACCTGCTAGACCGCTACCCGCTGACGGCGGGCACTTATCATGAACTGCTCGACGGCAGTGGCGCGGTGCGCCCGCACTGGCAGCGGCTGTTCGATCAGTTGCAGCGCAGCACCCCGGCGCAGTTGATGCAGCGGCAGGCGTTGCTGGCGCGACAGATTCAGGAAAACGGCGTCACCTATAACGTTTATGCCGACCCCAAAGGCGCAGATCGGCCGTGGGAACTGGATTTGCTGCCGCATGTGATTGCGGCGGATGAGTGGCAGCAGCTGTCGGCCGGCATCGCTCAGCGTGCGCGTCTTCTGAATGCCGTGTTGGCCGATCTCTACGGCCCGCAAAAGCTGATCAGCGAAGGGTTGCTGCCGGCGGAACTGGTCTTCGGCCACAACAATTTTCTCTGGCCGTGTCAGGGCATTGCGCCGCCGGAAGGGGCTTTTCTGCATCTTTACGCGGTGGATCTGGCGCGCACGCCAGACGGCCGCTGGTGGGTGACGGCTGATCGCACCCAGGCACCCTCGGGTGCCGGTTATGCGCTGGAAAATCGCACCATTGTCTCCCGTGCCTTTCCCGAGTTGTACCGCGATCTGAAGGTGCAGCACCTGGCCGGTTTCTTTCGCACCTTGCAGGAAACCCTCGTGCGTCAGGCGCCGAGCGGCGATGACGCGCCGCTGGTGGTCTTGCTCACGCCGGGACGCTTCAACGAAAGCTACTTCGAACATTTGTATCTCGCCCGCCAGCTCGGTTATCCCCTGGTCGAGGGCGGCGACCTGACCGTGCGCGATGCCACGGTCTACCTGAAAACCCTCAGCGGATTGCGCCGCGTACACGCGATCATGCGCCGACTCGACGATGACTTCTGCGATCCGCTGGAGCTGCGCACGGACTCGGCGCTCGGCGTTCCCGGTCTGCTCGAAGCGGTGCGTCAGGGCCGCGTGCTGGTGACCAACGCATTGGGTAGCGGGGTGCTGGAGTCGCCGGGTTTGCTGGGGTTTCTGCCGAAGATCAACCAATACCTGTTCGGCGAAGAACTGATCCTGCCGTCGATTGCCACGTGGTGGTGCGGCGAGGCGCCGGTGCTGGCACAGGCGCTGGAAAAACTTCCGGAACTGTTGATCAAACCGGCGTTTCCCTCACAGACTTTTGCGCCCGTATTTGGCCGGGATCTGAGCGAAAAACAGCGCCAGGATCTGGCTTTGCGCATGCAAGCGCGGCCTTATGCCTACGTGGCGCAAGAATTGGCGCAACTGTCCCACGCGCCGATCTGGCAGGCCGAGAACGGTCAACTGCAACCCCGGGCGATCGGCATGCGCATGTACGCCGTCGCCAGTCGCGACGGTTATCGTGTGCTGCCCGGTGGCCTGACCCGGGTGGCCGCCGAGGCTGATGCCGAGGTGGTGTCGATGCAGCGCGGCGGCGCAAGCAAGGACACCTGGGTGCTGGGCGAGCGGGCGCCGAGCGGCGAACAATGGAAAACCCAGCGCAATGTTGGCGTGCATGATCTTGTGAGGCGCGATCCCTATCTGCCGTCGCGGGTGGTGGAAAACCTGTTCTGGTTCGGCCGTTATTGCGAACGCTGCGACGACAGTGCGCGGCTGCTGCGGATCATGCTCGCGCGGTATGTCGATGGCGATGACCCGCAAGCCTTGCAGGCAGCCGTCGACCTCGGCGAGCGACTGACGCTATTACCGGACGAAGGTGAGTTGCCTGAACGTTTGCTGGCCGCACTGCTCGGCGATGACTGGTCGTTCAGCCTGCGCTCCAACCTGCAACGCTTGCAGTGGGCCGCCTCGCAGGTGCGCGGCAAGCTTTCGCGGGAGAACTGGCAGGCACTGGTCGAATTGCAGCGCGAAGCCACTGAGCTGGACACCGACGAGCCGGATTTCGGCGAGTTGCTGGATTTTCTCAACCGTCTGGTAATGTCGCTGGCGGCGTTGTCCGGTTTTGCCCTGGATGACATGACCCGCGACGAAGGCTGGCGCTTTCTGATGATTGGTCGACGTATTGAGCGTCTGCAATTTCTCAGCAGCAGTCTGGCGGCATTTCTGCGCGGCGCCGGCGCGTTCGATCAGTCGGGGCTCGAATGGCTGCTGGAACTGGGCAACAGCAGCATCACCTATCGCTCGCGTTATCTGGCGGTGGCGCAATTGATTCCAGTGCTTGATCTATTGCTGCTCGATGAGCAAAACCCGCACGCGGTGTTGTTCCAGTTGAAATTGGTGACGCGTACCTTGAAACGTTTGAACGATGATTTCGGTGCGCCAAGGGAGGCGGGATTGCCGCAGTTGGTCGAGCGTCTGGCGCGGTTCGATCTGGGCTGCCTGGAAAACCCGTTGTTCGGCGAGAACAGTGTGCGTGCGGCCCTCGATGGCCTGGCGGATCTGTTGCAAGCCATCGCCGAGGCCAGCGGCCAAGTCTCGGATCGTCTGGCGTTGAGACATTTTGCCCATGTCGATGATGTCAGCCAGCGTACGGTGTCCGTCTGATGAGTGCGCATTACCAGATCTTCCACGACACCTGTTATCACTACGACAGCCCGGTATCGCTGGCGCAGCAACTGGCGCACCTGTGGCCGCGCGAGTGCGCCTGGCAGCGCTGCACTGAACAAGCGTTGTTGATCAGTCCGGAGCCGACGGCGCGGCGAGATGAACTGGATGTGTTTGGCAATCCGCTGACCCGATTGGCCTTCGAACGGCCGCACGATGAATTGCAGGTCAATGCACGGCTGACCGTGGAAGTGCTGGCGCGGCCTGCACTGGATTTCAAGCAGTCGCCGGCATGGGAGCAGACCCGCGATGCGTTGACCTACAGCAGCCAGCCGTTGTCCGCCGAAATACTTGAGGCGTGTCGCTATCGGTTCCAGTCACCGTATGTACATTTGAAGCGCAGCTTCGTCGAGTTCTCGCAAAGCTGCTTTCCACCTGGGCAGCCATTGATGCTCGGCGTGCAAGCCTTGATGCAGAAGATTTTCAGCGAATTCACTTTTGATGCCGAAGCGACCCAGGTGGCGACGCCGCTGGTGGAAGTGCTGGAGCGGCGTCGCGGGGTCTGTCAGGACTTTGCTCATTTGATGCTGGCGTGTGTGCGCTCGCGAGGTTTGGCGGCGCGTTACGTCAGTGGTTATCTACTGACTCAGCCGCCACCGGGGCAGCCACGCTTGATCGGCGCCGATGCGTCGCATGCCTGGGTATCGGTGTTTTGTCCGGTGTCGGGTTGGGTGGATTTTGATCCGACCAACAATGTGCAACCGGCGCTGGAACACATCACATTGGCGTGGGGGCGGGATTTTTCCGATGTATCGCCGTTGCGCGGGGTGATCCTTGGCGGCGGCAATCACGACCCGGAAGTGCGCGTCACCGTAATGCCAATCAATGAGTGATAAAGCACCCTGTGGGAGCGGGCTTGCCCGCGATGGCGGAGTGTCTGTGATGACTTTTTTGGCTGTGCCGCAATCATCGCGGGCAAGCCTGCTCCCACAGGGTTTTGTGGCAAATTCTGAGGGGAAGGGCTGTGAGGGCCGGCGGTGAAACCGCCAGCCCCGTCACAAATCCGCAGGGTCTGATTCGATCATCAAACCCGGTGGGGCTCAGGCGTCGGGCGCCTGATCTTTCGGTGCTTCAGTTGCATCAACATCATCTTCTGTTGCCACTTCACCCTCAGGGTTCAGTGCTGCTTCTTCAGCTGTTTGTTTCTTGCGCTGAAGCTTTTCCTCTTTCTTCTGTTCCTTTGCCAGGTCTCGTTGACGTTTGGCGAAGGAGTAATTGGGTTTGGCCATGGGCGTTCCTCTTGGTCGAAGGTGAGGTTGAGCGGCGCGTATTCTGCCCTGTATCGGTGCCTTGCGGTTAGCCGGGTTTTTGGTCGACCCATTTTGGCGTGACGGTCGGCTTCCAGTTATCCAGGGCATCGAGCAGCGTTTGCGGCGATTCGCTCACTTGCAGCATGTCACGGTGTGGCGCACGAACGAAGCCTTCGCCGACGATGTGGTCAAGAAAAGCAGTGAGTTTGCTGTAAAAACCGTTCACTTCCAGCAGCCCCAGCGGTTTGCCGTGGTAACCGAGCTGGCCCCAGGTCCAGACTTCGAACAACTCTTCCAGCGTGCCGAGGCCGCCGGGCAGGGCGATGAACGCATCGCTGAGTTCAGCCATCCGCGCCTTGCGCGCGTGCATGCCGTCGACCACTTCCAGGCGTGTCAGGCTTTTATGGCCAATCTCTTTGTCCATCAGGCTCTGCGGAATGATGCCGATCACTTCGCCGCCGGCGGCCAGGGCAGCGTCGGCGACAATTCCCATCAAACCCACGGCGCCACCGCCGTAAACCAGCGTCAGCTTACGCTCGGCGAGGGCTTGGCCAAGGGCGATGGCGGCTTCGGTGTAAGCCGGGACGGTGCCGGCGTTGGCACCACAAAATACACACACGGATTTCACAGACATGCCTTCCTCCTGGGTCAATCCGTCACAGGGTAATGGCTGGCAGGCCTCGATCCAAGGACTAAACTTCGCGCTCCGGTGATTCAAAGGTACCGCTGGCGCCACAGGCGTAGGCGGCGAGCAAACTGCACAACAGACCGTTAAAGAACATGACAGGCACTCCGTCTCAGTAGATGCGCCGATCATAGGGCGGGCCGGGGAATCTGGCCGTTAGATTGTCTCGATGAGTGTCATAGCCTGAAAGTTGTATACAATTTTTGACTCAAGTCATAGGAACTTGCGAAGATTTCAGGCAGTCTTTCCACCATTAGTGTTTTTGTTAACCCTGCCTTGGAGATTCACCATGTTTTCCAAAGTTGTTGCGGTATCCCTGCTGGCCCTGGCCAGCAGCCAATTGATGGCTGCCGAGTGCAAAACCACCGTTGACTCCACCGATCAGATGTCCTTCAACACCAAGGAAATCGTGATCGACAAGAGCTGCAAGACCTTCACCGTCGAACTGACCCACTCCGGCAGCCTGCCGAAGAACGTCATGGGCCATAACCTGGTGATCAGCAAAGAAGCTGACATGCAGCCAATCGCTACCGCTGGCCTGGCCGCCGGTATCGACAAGAACTACCTGCCGGAAGGTGACGCGCGCATCATTGCTCACACCAAGATCATCGGCGCCAAGGAAACCGACTCGCTTACCTTCGACGTGGCGAAGATTGCAGACGGCGGCTACGGCTTCTTCTGCTCGTTCCCTGGCCACATCTCGATGATGAAAGGCACGATTACCGTCAAGTAATTGAGTCAGGCATAAAAAAAGCGTCCCTCGGGACGCTTTTTTGTTTTCTGTAGGAGCTGCCGCAGGCTGCGATCTTTTGCTCTTGATCTTCAAAGCCGGATCAAAAGATCGCAGCCTCGTTTCACTCGACAGCTCCTACAGGGGCTTGCAACTTACGGGGCGAATGGCATTACGCGTTTGTGATGGGTTTTGTTGTAGGTTGCGACGATGATGTCGAACGCTTCTTGGCGCACCGGCTCGCCATGCAGGAAGGCGTCGATTTCGGCATAGGTCACGCCGTGGGACGCTTCGTCGGGTTTGCCCGGCGACAGGTCTTCCAGATCCGCCGTCGGGACTTTCTCGACCAGCGACTCCGGCGCGCCAAAGCTGCGGGCAACCGCGCGCACCTGATTTTTCACCAGACCGCTCAGCGGCGCCAGATCGCAGGCACCGTCGCCGAACTTGGTGAAGAAGCCCATCACCGCTTCCGCCGCGTGGTCGGTGCCGATCACCAGACCGTGCGCCGCGCCGGCGATGGTGTACTGAGCAACCATGCGCATCCGCGCCTTGGTGTTGCCGAGGACGAAATCCACCGAAACCGCGTGCTTGCCTTCAAAGGCTGCGACTTCACTGGCCAGCGACTTCACGGCCGGGCCGATGTTGACGGTGTGGCGTTCGTCGGGGGCGATGAAATCCACCGAGGCCTGGGCGTCGTGCTCGTCGAACTGGGTTTCGTACGGCAGGCGCACGGCGATGAATTTGTAGTCGTTGTCGCCGGTCTGGTCACGCAGTTCGCGCATCGCGCGCTGGGCCAGCAAGCCTGCGGTCAGTGAGTCGACGCCGCCGCTGATGCCCAACACCAGCGTCTTGAGCCCGGAATTGACCAGGCAATCCTGAATAAAGGCGATGCGCCGGGCGACTTCGGCCTGCAGGGCCTGGTAGTCGGCGAACGGCGGTTGCACCTTGAGCTGCTGCGCAATCTCACGCTGTACGGCTTGCATGAATTCACTCCTTGCTAGATAGACGGGAATCGGCAGGAACCTGGAACACGTGTCGCAAATAGGCGACGAAATTCGGGTCTTTGCAGTGGGACTTGCCTGGCTCGTCGGAGATCTTCGCCACCGGTTGGCCGTTGCAGGCGGTCATTTTAAGCACGATGCTCATCGGTTCGACACCCGGAATGTCACAGGTGAGGTTGGTACCGATGCCGAAGCTGACGTTGATCCGACCGTGCAGCGCGCGGAAGATCTCCAGCGACTTGGGCAGGGTCAGGCTGTCGGAGAACACCAGCGTCTTGCTCATCGGGTCGATGCCGAGCTTGTGGTAATGCGCGATGCATTTTTCGCCCCACACCACCGGATCCCCGGAGTCGTGGCGCAGGCCATCGAACAGCTTGGCGAAAAACAGATCGAAATCGCCGAGGAAGGCATCGGTGGTGATGCAGTCGGTGAGGGCGATCCCCAGCAAACCTCGGTACTCGCGCACCCAGCAATCAAGCGCAGCGATCTGGCTGTCGATCAGCCGTGGGCCGAGTTGCTGGTGGGCCATGATCCATTCATGGGCCATGGTGCCCAGCGGTTTCATGTCCAGTTCGCGGGAAAGATGCACGTTACTGGTGCCGACAAAACGCCCGGGGAAATCGTGCTTGAGCACGTTCACCACTTCTTCCTGCACGCGATAGGAAAACCGGCGGCGGGTGCCGAAATCGGCGACCTGCAGTTGCGACAATTCGTCGGCCGAGGCGTTGGCGGTCAGCCAGTCGAACTTGCGATAGAGCTGCTCGCGCGCCTGTTCGAGCACGGTTTCGCGGTAGCGATAGCGGTTGCGCACTTCGCTGACGATCGCCAGCAGTGGCACTTCGTAAAGGATTACATGCAGCCATGGCCCGCGCAGACGGATGAACAGCTCGCCGTTCTCGATGCCGGTGTGCACGTAGCGCAGGTTGAAGCGGAACAGCCCGAGGAAACGCAGGAAGTCCGGTTTCAGGAAGCTGATGCGTTCAAGGAAATTCAACTGGTCGGCGCTCAGGCTCAACTCGGCCAGTCGCTCGATCTGGTAGCGGATCTCGGCCAGATACGGGCGCAGATCCTCGCTGTTACGGCAACGAAACTCCCATTCGACTTCGACGTTGGGGTAGTTGTGCAGCACCGCCTGCATCATCGTCAATTTGTAGAAGTCGGTGTCGAGCAGGTTCTGCACGATGCGATCGGCAAACACGCTCTCGCTCATAACGGGGTCTCCAGGTGCGCCGCGCTGTGGCGCGGTCTCAATCAATGGCGCTAGTGGCGCATATCAGCGGTGGGGATTGCCAGCGCTTTTTTACTCTCGGGTGAAAGATCCTCTGAGGCCATACATCTCAGCCCACAAAACTTGGCTATTTTCGGTTGCGCCTCAAGTGCCGCTTGAATGACTTGTTCGAGTTGTACCCCGCTTTTTAAATAATCGGCCAGCAACGAGTGCTTGGGTATCAGCTTGATTTCAACTGCTTTAACCAAAGCAGCTCTGAGCATTTCTTGGGTCACGATTTTATACATGAATGACTCCTCCTTTGAAGGTGATCTGTTCCAGCGTGTCGACGCCGTCCTGAAGTAGCACGTACGCTGAAAGTATTAGTTTATAAAAATCAGAATCGTTGGTGCCCTTGATGGTGACTAATGTGAAAGCCTCCAAAAGGCCCGCGGAAGCGCGAATTCTGAAACAAGCGTCTTCAAATAACTGATTGGGTGTGGCATGCGAGTCTATAAAGTATGTTGGAGTATTAGTTGCATTTGCCTTGAGGGGGTAAAAGCGATTCATGGGATAAAGTCCTTCTGTTTGTTCTGGGCGTGACGGCTCGAAGAAAGCATGGTTCTTGAGATTTTATTCTTAGGTACATTTGATGCAATAGCTGCAAAGCCATTAATTGATTTAATGACTTTGCATGTTCTGTTTAACGTTTGGCAGTCTGTTTGCGGGTGCTCGAAGAAATAACGTTCTCGCTATGAGTATTTATGTCTGGGCAGCTATATCCCGGCGGCCATGCCAAAAGATCGATATCCAGATCCGGGAATTTGCTTGAGTCGAAAATGGGCTTCTTGATTCCGGCGCGGCGTTGTTCGTCATAGTCGCGCACAACACGCATGCTTATTTTGAAGAGCAAGAACATCGCTACCAAGTTGACAAGCGCGAGCAGCGTCATGGTGATGTCTGCAAAAGCCAGAACAGTGGACAGGTCTTCGACGGAGCCCCAGTAGACTAATATCAGTACTAGCGCACGGTACAAGAGCAGCGTCTTACGAGGCTCACCCAACATGAACCGCAAGCTGTTTTCTCCCAGGTAATAGTTGTAAAGCATCGCCGTGAATACGAAGAGCGCAAGTGTTACGCTGATAAACATTCGTCCCCATTCCCCAACGACTGCTGCCAGCGAGTTTTGTGCCAGCGCAATCCCGTCACCTTCAAATCCTGGTGTGTAGAAACCCGATAGCAAAATCAGTAGTGCGGTACAGGTGCAGATTATGAAAGTATCGATGAAAACACTCAGTGCTTGTACTACGCCTTGTGCAACCGGGTGGCCGATCTTCGCCACTGACGCGACATTGGGGGCGCTTCCCAGTCCTGCCTCGTTGGAAAACACTCCGCGTCTCACCCCCATGATGATTGCGCTGCCAACCAGCCCGCCATAAGCCTGATCCAGCCCGAACGCGCTGTTAATAATGGTCATGAGCATCGCCGGAACTTGGTCGAACTGCAGAACCATTACGTAGGCCGTCACGCTGATGTAGGCGAGAACTTTAATAGGTACCAGAAGGTCAGCAACTGCCGCAATGCGCTTTATCCCGCCAATGAAAACGCCCCCCAGCATCAGCGCAAGTGCAAGCCCTGACCAGATCGGTGCTACGCCAAACGCATCTTTTAGTGAATGAGATACCGCATGCGATTCGAGGCCGTTGATCGCAAATCCAAAAGTCACCAGCAATAGTACGGCTGCGATCATGCCGAGCCAGCGCTTGTCCAGACCGTGCTGGATGTACCAGGACGGGCCCCCTCGATAGAGGCCTTTGCCATCGCTACGCTTATAGAGCTGTCCCAGCGTACATTCGAAAAAGCTACTCGACATGCCCAAGAGAGCAGTCATCCACATCCAGAACACCGCACCAGGCCCGCCCATATTTACCGCGATCCCGACGCCGACGATGTTACCCGTGCCGACTCGCCCGGCAAGGCTGAGCATAAGCGCCTGAAATGAACTCAAGTGATGGCTGTTGCCGCGCCAACTGCCGTGTAATACGCCAAACATATGGGGGAAATACCTCAACTGAACAAATCCGGATCGGACAGTGAAGTAGCTTCCCAAGCCAAGCACTAAAGGTATTAATACCTTGCCTGACAGAAAGTCGTTGATGATGTCTAGCATTCCAAGCTCCTTGCTTTGTAAGTGCTGGCGAATTAATGGTGTCGCCAGTCCTGAAGCCTTTCAGGAGTCGTAATATCCAGCCATATTTCATCCGATGCAATTTCGCAAGTTGCTCAAATGTGATGCTGGTTGCTGCTATGGTGAGTTCTCCTGGGTTTCTTGCTGAGTGATTTATGTGTGAATTTTTTTCCGCAAACTTGAGGTTTCTGTGTAGTCACTACAGATCTGTCGCAGAGGTCTGTAGGAAGGTTCGTATTAATCGTGGGCAATTTAATAAGTATCTTTGTGGGAATAGTATGCCCGCACCTTTTAACCTCAAGCGGATTTGCGATTTTTTTGGTGTGGAAGAGTTTGAAATGCGCCTGCCAAGCGAGCAGTTCATTGCATTGATTGGCGTAAAAACCAGCAAAGCCAGGCTCTTCGATGAAGAAACAGTGTCACAAAGAGTTTTGAAACATCTGCGCAAACAATCCTCACCAGAACTGAAGGCTCACACGGGGTATTACCACGAGTACTACCATGCGATGACTGAACCGGGTTCCATTCTGTGTTCACTTGTGCATGTGCGGGAAGAAGGCGATGACATAGTGTATGAACGAAATGAGCAGTTACAGATGTCTGGGGTAGAAGGCGGGTTTGAACGATATCGATATAAAGGTGTTGCTTATTACCTGCGAGATCGCCTTTTTTTCGTAGATTATGAATCGCTGACTTTAAACGAGATCAGTCAAACTATTCTCATTCCAAGTTTCAAAAGCTGCATTACACGGTTAAATGGATTGAAGCTTGGCGTTTCGGCTGCTGATCATCGCGCCCCTTCCTGTTCAAGAGTTGTCTGGGATTATCTGGGACAGGAAATTGATCGGGTCGCGGCCTATCGTCGTGTCCGGTTGTACAAACCTGATGATTGCGCCATTGATGACGATCTGCGCGCGCGTCTCGCTCAAGCTCAGGTTGTGGATGGCCTGTTTGTGATCGTTTGACAAATTTTCGTAGGAGCTGCCGAAGGCTGCGATCTTTTGATGTTGGTTTTGAAAATCAAAAGATCGCAGCCT